>NZ_CAURTV010000029.1:0-38250 GCF_963527515.1 uncultured Cellulomonas sp.
GTACGTGGGCAGCGCCGACGCCATCTCCCCGTCCCACAAAATCATCGAGGACGTGCGGCCGGACATCGTCGTGGGGGTCGGCGCCGACCACGTCTACCGCATGGACTTCTCCCAGATGGTCGACGCCCACATCGAGTCGGGCGCGGAGTTCACGGTCGCCGCGATCCGCCAGCCGATCGAGGAGTCGGACCAGTTCGGCGTCATCGAGGTGGACCCGACCGACCCCACACGCATCAAGGCGTTCCTCGAGAAGCCGACCGACCCCCCGGGCCTGGCCGACTCCCCCGGCGAGATCCTCGCCTCGATGGGCAACTACGTCGCCAACGCGGACGCTCTGGTCGCGGCCGTGACGGCCGACGCCGAGAACGTGAACTCGCAGCACGACATGGGCGGGGACATCGCCCCGTACTTCGTCGAGCGCGGCACCGCCGGCGTGTACGACTTCCTGCGCAACGACGTCCCGGGCTCCACCCCGCGCGACCGGGACTACTGGCGTGACGTCGGGACGATCGACGCGTTCTACGAGGCCAACATCGACCTCATCTCCATCGAGCCCGTGTTCAACCTCTACAACGACGAGTGGCCCCTGTACAGCGGCTACATGAGCATGGCGCCCGCCAAGTTCGTGCACGCCGGCGCGGGCAGGCTCGGCCACGCCGTCGACTCGGTCGTCTCGCCGGGCGTGCTGGTCTCCGGGGCGACGGTGTCCGGGTCGGTGCTCTCCCCGGGCGTCCGGCTCCACTCGTGGGCGCAGGTCACGGACTCGGTGCTCATGGACGACGTGCACGTGAACCGGTACGCGCAGGTGCACC
Organism: uncultured Cellulomonas sp.; assembly: GCF_963527515.1. Classification (NCBI taxonomy): domain Bacteria; kingdom Bacillati; phylum Actinomycetota; class Actinomycetes; order Micrococcales; family Cellulomonadaceae; genus Cellulomonas; species uncultured Cellulomonas sp. Next base: position 813 of record NZ_CAURTV010000029.1, read on the forward strand.
GGGCCATCATCGACAAGAACGTGGTCGTCCCGGAGCGGGTCCGCATCGGACTGGACCACGACCACGACCGGGCCCGCGGCTTCACCGTCACCGAGTCAGGCATCACGGTCGTGCCGAAGGGCTCGATCATCAAGGACTGAGCACCCGACGACGCCCCGCGCGCACGCCACTACCCTGCGGTCCGTGAGCCTTCCGCTGCCCCGCCTCGTCGTCATGGACGTGGACTCGACGTTCATCACCGGCGAGGTCGTGGAGATGCTCGCGGCGCGCGCGGGCTCGGAGGAGCTCGTCACCGAGATCACCGAGCGCGCGATGCGCGGTGAGATCGACTTCGCCGAGTCGCTGCACGAGCGGGTGGCGACGCTCGCCGGCCTCCCGGACTCCGTGCTTGCCGACGTGCTGGCCGAGGTGGAGCCGTCCCCGGGCGCCGCGGAGCTGGTGGCGGAGCTGGCTGCGCGTGGGTGGCCGGTCGGTCTGGTGTCCGGCGGGTTCATCGAGATCGTCCGGCCGCTGGCGGCGTCCTTCGGCATCACCCTGACGCGGGCCAACGCGCTCGAGGTGGTCGACGGCCGGCTCACCGGCAGGGTGCGCGGCGACGTGGTCGACCGGGCCGCCAAGGCTCGCACGCTGCGCGAGTACGCCGCGTCGGTGGGCATCCCGATGGAGCGCACGATCGCCATCGGCGACGGCGCCAACGACATCGACATGGTGGTGGCCGCGGGGTTCGGCATCGCCTACAACGCCAAGCCCCTGCTGTGCGACGCCGCCGACGCCGTGGTGCGGGACCGCCTCGACGTCGTCCTCGACCTGCCGGTCTTCGCACGCTGACCGTGCCGACGGGGTCCACCCGGGCCGCTGCGTACGTGACCGGACGCCCGACGATGAGGCCCGCACGGACTAGGGGGCCAGGCCGGCTCGTGGTCAGGCCTGGCGAGCGCGCTGTCTGGCGCCCGGGAAGGCACCGGTGGCTTCGGTCCGCTGCGTCGGGACATCGCACGCGATGGCGACCTCGGCGAAGAGTCGCAGCCTGTCGTCGGCCGCCAACGACGCCAGCGCCCACTCGCGGCGGGCTGCCGTCGCGGCCGTCTCGACGTGGTCGGCGGTCACCTCGAGTGCCTGCGCCTGCCGCATCAGCCGCTCGTCGTCGGGGGCGGCGGCTGCCGCGGCGGCTGCCGCGTCGGCACTGTGGCGCGCCCGGCGTGCCGCCAGCATGAGATGGGCGGCCCGGGCTCGGGCCACGTGCTCGTGCCGGCGCGCGCGGAGCCGCTCGGTGGTCGGGCTGGCGTGCTGCGTGGTGGTCATGGGGCTCGCCTCCTTGCCCAGACCTACGGCAGACGGCACGCCCGCCTTGAGGGATCGGCCCCGCGCGACGACGACCGGGTTGCCCGTCCGACGACCGTGCCCGAGCTGCCGCGGATCCCGCCGACGACGGGCCTCAGCCCGGCAGCACCAGCGTGCGCAGCGTCGCCGCCTCGCGGCCGAGGCCGTCCCAGTCGGGGGCCTCCAGCAGCGACCAGCTCGCGGTGGGTACCCCCAGGCGCACGCGTGCGAGCGTCGCCGGATCCGACCCCGAACCGGCGAGCGCGACCGCGGACTGCGACATGGTGGGCTCGTGACCGACGACGAGCAGCGTCCGGACGTCTGCCTGCACCGCACGGACCAGGTCGATCAGCGCGCGCGAGCCCGCGTAGTACAGGTCGTCGAGGTACTGGACGGCGGGGTCCGCGCCGAGCGACGCGCGAGCGAGCTCCCACGTCTGGCGCGTCCGCACGCTGGCCGAGCAGAGCACGAGGTCCGGAACCAGCTGTTCCTCCGCCAGTCGCGCACCGACGCGCGCGGACTGGCGCCGGCCGACGAGCGACAGGGGCCGCTGGATGTCCGGGATGTTGTCCGGGTGCTCGGCCTTGGCGTGCCGCAGCAGCAGCAGTCGCCGGGTGCCGGTCTCAGGCGTCACGTGCCCAGCGTCCCACGCCGTTCCCACGCCAGCGCGTCACAGACCCATCGCGTGGTAGCCGCCGTCGACGTGCACGATCTCGCCGGTCGTGGCCGGGAACCAGTCGGAGAGCAACGCAGCCACCGCGCGGGCCGTCGGCTCCGGGTCGAACGCGTCCCAGCCGAGCGGTGCGCGCTCCGGCCAGCCGCCCTCCATCGCCTCGAAGCCCGGGATCGACTTGGCGGCGGTCGTGCGGATCGGACCGGCGGAGACCAGGTTCACCCGGATCCCGTGCGGTCCCAGGTCGCGGGCCAGGTAGCGGGAGGTCGACTCGAAGGCCGCCTTGGCGACGCCCATCCAGTCGTAGACCGGCCAGGCGTAGCGGGCGTCGAACGTGAGGCCGACGATGGCGCCGCCGGAGCTCAGCAGGGGCTGCGCGGCCACCGCGAGGGACTTCAGGGAGTAGGCGCTCACCTGCAGGGCGGTCGCCACGTCGGCCCACTCGCCGGCCAGGAAGTTGCCGCCCATGACCGACTGCGGTGCGAAGCCGATCGAGTGCACCACGCCGTCGAGGGAGTCGAAGCCCGCCTCGCGCACGCGGTCGGCGAGGGCGGCCAGGTCGTCGTCGTCCGTGACGTCCAGCTGGAGGACCTGCGCCTCCTTCGGGAGCCGTCGCGCGATCGCCTGCGTGAGGCGGAACTGGCGGCCGAACGAGGTGAGCAGCACCTCGGCGCCCTCCTGCTGCGCCAGGCGCGCCACGTGGAAGGCGATCGAACCGTCCGTGAGCACCCCGGTGACCAGGAGCTTCTTGCCGTCGAGCAGACCCATGTGAGTTCCGTTCTGTGTGTCGCCGTGCACCAGGTGCGAGGTCAGTGGCCCATGCCGAGGCCGCCGTCGACGGGGATGACCGCCCCGGAGATGTAGCCCGCCGCTTCGGAGGCGACGAACTCGACGACGCCGGCCACCTCGTCGGGCGTGGCGAACCGGCCCAGCGGGATGGACTCGCGGTACGCCTTCTGCCGGTCCTCGGGCAGTGCGCGCGTCATGTCGGTGTCGATGAACCCGGGGGCGACCACGTTGGCGGTGATCGCGCGTCCGCCGAGCTCGCGCGTGATCGACCGGGCCATGCCGACGAGGGCCGACTTGGACGCCGCGTAGTTCACCTGGCCGGCCGACCCGTACAGGCCGACCACCGAGGAGATGAAGACGATGCGCCCGCGGCGGAGCCGGATCATGCCCTTGCTCGCGCGGCGGGCGCAGCGGAAGGCGCCGGTGAGGTTGACGTCGATGACGTCGTCGAACTCCTCGTCGGTCATCCGCATGAGCAGCTGGTCGCGGGTCACGCCCGCGTTGGCGACGAGCACCTCGACCGGGCCGTGCGCCGCCTCGATCTGCGCGAACGCGGCGTCGACGCTCGCGGTGTCCCGCACGTCGCCGACGACGCCGAGGACGCCCGCCGGCAGGTCGCCGGACCGGTAGATGGTGGCGACCTTGTCGCCGTTCGCCACGAAGCGCTCGGCGATCGCGCGGCCGATGCCGCGGTTCGCCCCGGTCACGAGGACGCTGCGGGCCGTCGGCTGGCTGGCTGTGGTGTCGGAAGTCTCAGGCACGGGACACGACGCTAGCCGACGCTTCCCGCGCGTCGCGGCACGGTCCGCGCCCAGGTTCGTCGCGCCGCGTTGTGGGACCCGCACAACGGGCGTCCCTCAGCGCCGCCACAGGCGCCGCGGACTAGAATCAGGTGGTGAGCAGCAGCCGTCGGCGACCGGACCCTCCCGCGGAGGAGGTCTACTCGATCACCACCGCGCCCGAGCCGCTCGCCGACGACCTCGCCCGCCGGCAGAAGCGCTACCTGGTGCAGATGGGCATCCGCGTCGTGTGCTTCGCCGGTGCGGTGCTCACGTGGGGCCGGATCCCGATGGTGGCGTCCCTGCTCCTGATCATCGCGGCCGTCGTGCTGCCGTACTCCGCCGTGCTGTTGGCCAACGCGGGCCGCGAGCGCCGCGACACGGACGGGACGTTCATGAGCGCCCGCGAGATCGGCCCCGGCACGGGTGCTCCGCGTGGCCTCGGCCCCTCCGAGCACCCGGACGGTCGCCCGTGAGCCTGTTCGGCCCCGTCCCCGACGCCGTCGACGAGCTGATCTGCAGCAGTCGCGGCTGCCGCAGCGATGCGACGTGGGGTCTGCTCTGGAACAACCCGAAGCTGCACACCCCCGAGCGGCGCAAGGTCTGGCTCGCGTGCGACGACCACCGCGAGCACCTGAGCCAGTACCTGGGCACGCGGGGGTTCCTGCAGGACGTCGTGCCCGCGGCGGAGCTCGAGCCCGCCACGGGGTCATGAGCCCGGGCGCTCGCCGCGCCACGGGACTCGTGCTGGTCGGCCTCGTCCTGGCGGTGACCTGCACGCTCCTCGGCCGGTGGCAGTGGAACCGGCACGTGTGGCGCAGCGGTGCGATCGAGGTGGTGCAGGCCAACTGGACGGCGGACCCCGTGGCGCTGGGCACGGTGCTCGACGCGCCCGGCACGCCCCTGACCGACGCCGACGTCTGGCGACGCGTCACCGTGGTCGGGCACTACGAGCCGGACGGCACGGTCCTGCTCCGGAACCGGCCCGTCGACGGCACCCCCGCGTACCACGTGCTGGTCCCCTTCGTGGTCGAGGACGCCTCCGCCGGCTCCGGCCCGACCCAGCAGGGGTCCGTCCTGGTGGTCGACCGCGGCTGGGTGGAGCTCGGCGCGGACGGGAGCGTCGACGTGACACCGCCCGCCCCACCCGCGGGCACGGTCACCCTCACGGCTCGGCTGCGGCACGACGAGCAGGCGTCGGACCGCACCGCTCCCCCGGGCCAGGTGCACGCGATCTCTGCCGACCAGGTCCTCGCCGCCGGTGGACGGGGCGGCGCACCGACCTACGACGCCTACGTCGCCATGACGGCCGAGGACCCGCCCGCCTCGGTCATCCCCGGGCCGCTGCCTGCGCCGAGCACCGATCCCGGCTCGCACCTGTCGTACGCGTTCCAGTGGTGGACGTTCGCGCTCGGCGGGCTGGTCGCGTTCTGCCTCGGGGCCCGCCGCGAGCTGCAGGACGAGCGGGCCGCCGACGAGGGCGCGGAGCCCGGTCCGACGCCCCCGCCGGTGACAGCGGACGGCGTCGAGCTCTGGCCCACGCGCGACACGCCGCGCCCGCGCCGCGCCCCCTCCGCGCCGGACGTCCCTCGTCGCCGCGGCGGTCGCGACGAGGACGCCGAGGACGCGCTGATCGACGCCCAGCTGGCCGAGCCGGCCGGCCGCGACGAGCGTTAGGCCAGCGCGATCAGGTCCAGGTAGTCCGGGTTCCACAGGTCCTCGTCGCCGTCCGGCAGCAGGAGCACCCGCTCCGGGTCGAGCGCCGCCACGGCGCCCTCGTCGTGCGAGACGAGGACGACCGCGCCGGAGTAGCCCCGCAGCGCGGCCAGGATCTCCTCGCGCGACGCCGGGTCGAGGTTGTTGGTGGGCTCGTCCAGGAGCAGCACGTTGGCGCTGGACACGACGAGCGACGCGAGCGCCAGCCGGGTCTTCTCGCCGCCGGACAGGACGCGGGCGGGCTTGTCGGCGTCGTCGCCCGAGAACAGGAACGACCCGAGCACGGACCGCACCTGCGTCTCGCTGAGGTCGGGCGCGGCCGACTTGAGGTTCTCGACCACCGTGCGCTCGAGGTCGAGGAGCTCGTGCTCCTGCGCGTAGTACCCGAGCTTGAGCCCGTGCCCGGGGCGGACCTCGCCGGTGTCGGACTTCTCGATGCCGGACAGGATGCGCAGCAGCGTCGTCTTGCCCGCGCCGTTGAGGCCGAGGACGACGACCTTGCTCCCCCGGTCGATGGCCAGGTCGACGTCCGTGAAGACCTCCTGCGACCCGTAGGTCTTGGAGAGCCCGGCCGCGGTGAGCGGCGTCTTGCCGCAGGGCGCGGGATCCGGGAACCGCAGTCGCGCCACCTTGTCCGACGCGCGCACGTCCTCCAGGCCGGACAGCAGCCGCTCGGCGCGGCGGGCCATGTTCTGCGCGGCGACGGTCTTGGTGGCCTTGGCGCGCATCTTGTCCGCCTGCGCCATGAGCGCCGACGCCTTCTTCTCGGCGTTCGCGCGCTCGCGGCGGCGGCGCTTCTCGTCCGTCTCGCGCTGCTGCAGGTACGCGTCCCAGCCGAGCGCGTACTGGTCGAGCTGGGACCGGTTGGCGTCCAGGTGGAAGACCTTGTTGACCGTGGCGCGCAGCAGGTCGGCGTCGTGGGAGATGACGACGAAGCCGCCCGAGTAGGAGCGCAGGTAGTCGCGCAGCCACATGATCGAGTCGGCGTCGAGGTGGTTGGTGGGCTCGTCGAGGAGCAGGGTGTCGACGCCGGAGAACAGGATCCGGGCCAGCTCGACGCGGCGGCGCTGGCCGCCCGAGAGGGTGCCGATGGTCTGGCCGAGCACGCGCTCGTCGAGCCCGAGGTTCGACGCGATGCGGTGCGCCTCGCTCTCGGCTGCGTACCCGCCGGCGGCGTTGAAGCGGGCGTCGAGGCGCGTGTAGCGCTCCATCGCCTTGTCCCGCACGTCGTCGTCGGAGCTGGCCATCGCGGTCTCCGTCACGCGGATCGCCCGGACGATCTCGTCGAGACCGCGCGCCGAGAGCACCCGGTCCATGGCGAGCGCGTCGAGGTCCCCCGTGCGGGGGTCCTGGGGCAGGTAGCCGACCTCGCCGGACCGGATGATCTGGCCGCCGGTGGGCTGGGTCTCCCCCGCCAGCGTCTTGGTGAGCGTGGTCTTGCCGGCGCCGTTGCGTCCGACCAGACCGATCCGGTCGCCGGCCGCGATGCGGAACGACGACTCCTCGAGCAGCACGCGTGCGCCGATGCGCAGCTCGACAGCCTGGGCGGTGATCACTTGATGGTTTCCTCCGAGTTCGCCGCGCTGGCGTTGGCCGCGGGCACAAACGCCAGCAAGTCTACTTCCGGCTAGCGTGGCGTCCGGTCGCACGGGTCCGAGGACGCACCCCGGGATCGCACGCACTCGCCACGACGATCAAGGGATTGCCATGACCAGCGCACCGGAGAACGAGACCGCCGCTCTACCCGTGCCCGTCACCCGCACCTCGGTGAGCACCGATGTCTCGCTCGTGGCCACGTTCGCCGCGTTCATCGCCGTGTGCGCGATCCTGCCCGGCATCCCGACGCCGTCCGGGGTCCCCATCACGCTGCAGACGTTCGGCGTGATCCTCGCCGGCCTCGTGCTCGGCTGGCGCCGCGGTGGCCTGGCGGCCCTGTTGTACCTCGCGCTCGGGTTGGCCGGGCTGCCGATCTTCGCGGAGGGCACCGGCGGGCTCGCCGTGCTGAGCAAGCCGTCGGTGGGCTACCTCGTGTCCTTCCCGCTGGCCGCCGCGGTGGCCGGCGTCCTCGGCGGAGTCGCCCTGCGGCTGGCGGACCGGCTGGCCCGCCGCTCCGGCGACGGCGCCCGTCAGGCGGCCTCGGCCTGGCGGTACCCGCTGCTGGTCGTGGCGGGGCTGGCCACCAGCTTCACCGTCATCCACCCTGCGGGCATCGTCGGCCTGATGGCCCGGCTCGGGACCTCGCTGCGTGAGGCCCTCGCGATCGACGTCGTGTACTGGCCCGGCGACGTGGTGAAGAACCTCGCCGCAGCTGCCGTGGCCGTCGCGATCGTCAAGGCGTTCCCCGACATGCTGCGCTCCCGCCGCTGACCTCGCCCGTGATCGCGCTCGACGACGTCCTCGTCACCGCCTACAGCCCCGACCCGGCGGGCGGACCCGACCGCGTCGTCCGGCTGCTCGGCCCGGTGACCCTCACGCTCGCCGAGCACCGGGTCGCGATCGTCGGCGCCAACGGCTCGGGCAAGTCGACGCTGGCCCGCCTGCTCAACGGCCTCGTCCTGCCGTCCTCGGGGACCGTCCGCGTCGACGGGCTCGACACCGCCCGGGACGGGGCCGCGGTGCGTCGGCGGGTCGGGTTCATGTTCACCGACCCCGACGCGCAGCTGGTGATGCCGACGCCGGTGGAGGACGTCGCCCTGTCGTTGCGACGGCTGCCCATGTCCGGGTCCGAGCGGGAGGTCGCCGCGCGCGCCGCGCTCGCTCGCTTCGGTCTGGCCGACCGGGCCGAGGTCCCCGTGCACGCCCTGTCCGGGGGCCAGCGCCAGCTGCTCGCCCTCGCGTCCGTGCTGGCCACCGAGCCCGCCGTCCTCGTGTGCGACGAGCCGACGACCCTGCTGGACCTGCGCTGGCGCGGTGTCGTCGACCGCCTGCTGGACGAGCTCGACCAGCAGGTGATCACGGTCACCCACGACCTCGACGCCGCCCTGCGGGCCGAGCGCGTGCTCGTGGTCGACGACGGGGTGGTGGTCTTCGACGGCGAGCCCGACGCCGCGGTCGCGTCCTACCGGGCCCTCATGCAGGTGACGTCGTGAGCGGTCCCCTCCGGCCGCCCTGGGCCGGGCCGCTCGGTCTCTACCACCCCGGCACCAGCCTCCTGCACCGTGCGCCGGCCGGGCTCAAGCTCGCGTCTCTCGCCGCGTCCGCGGTCGCGGTGGTCGCCGTGCGCGGCCCGGTCTCAGCGCTGCTCTTCCTCGCCGTGGCGCTGCTCGCCCAGCTGGTGGCACGGGTGCCGTGGCACCGCACCACGCGGGGTCTGGTCCCCGCGCTGGTCACCGCCGCCCTCATCGGGGCCTACCAGTGGTGGGCGCGCGGCTGGGTCACCGCCCTCGAGGTCGCGGTGGACCTGGTGGCGCTCGTCCTCCTCGGCGCGGTGGTCACCGCGACCACGCGCGCGGACGCCCTCCTCGACGTCCTCGCGCGGCTGGCTCGACCGCTCAGGCACGTCGGCGTGCCCCCCGAGACGGTGGCGCTCGCCGTCGGGGTGTTCCTGCGCACCATCCCCGTGCTCGCCCGGATGTCGATGGAGACACGGGACGCCGCACGCGCCCGCGGACTCGACCGCGAGCCGCGCGCGCTGCTCGTCCCCGCGGGGGTGCGGATGGTCGCGCACGCCCGTGCGACCGGGGACGCCCTGGCCGCCCGGGGGCTCGGCGAGGACTGATCACCCGCTCTCGACGGGCGCGCGCCCGCGCGTCCCGCTACGGTGCCTCGGTGACGTTCCAGGAGGGTGGCAGCTTCGGCGGAGGCCGCGTCCGCAAGGGCGGCGGCGGCAGGGTCGCGGCGGGCGGTGGTGCCGTCGGGCTCCTCGCGCTCGTCGTCTACCTGTTCACGGGGTTCGACCTGTCCGGGGTCACCGGTGCCGCACAGGACCCCGCCGCGCAGACCGGCGAGACCGTCGGGGTGTGCACGGCCGAGCAGGCCAACACCGACCGCGAGTGCCTGTTCAGCGCCACCCTCGACTCGCTCGACACGTTCTGGGGCGCGACCATCCCCGCCGCCGGCGGCCAGTTCAGCAAGCCAGGTGCGTACTCGTTCACCAGCGGCGTCTCCACCGCGTGCGGCAACGCCACCAGCGCCACCGGGCCGTTCTACTGCCCGCCGGACACGACGATCTACGTCGACGTCTCCTTCTTCGATCAGCTCGCCCAGCTCGGCGCCGAGGACGGCCCCCTGGCCGAGCAGTACGTGATCGCCCACGAGTACGGCCACCACATCCAGCAGATCACCGGGGTGATGGACCAGGCCGACCGCCAGGGCGCCGGTGCCGAGTCCGACTCCGTCCGCGTCGAGCTGCAGGCCGACTGCTACGCCGGCATGTGGGCGGGCAACGCGGCGAGCACCGTGGACCCGGACACCGGTGTCACCTACCTCGAGCCGATCACGCAGGCGCAGCTGCAGAACGCCCTCGGCGCCGCGGAGGCCGTCGGGGACGACAACATCCAGGAGCAGTCCGGCGGCGGGGTGAACCCGGACTCCTGGACCCACGGGTCGAGCGAGCAGCGCGAGCGCTGGTTCACCACGGGCTACGAGCAGGGCTCCCTGCAGGCCTGCGACACGTTCGCCACCGACCAGCTCTGAGCATCCGCGTCGGGCCTGGCGCCGGGGTATCGCGACGTGCTGCTAGACGCGGCCACCGGTCCCGAGCGGCCACACGTAGTACGCGATGCCCTCGTACGACCAGTTCCGGTCGACGGCCTTGAGGTGGTCGGCCTCGGCCTGGTTCGCCGTGTAGAAGTGCTTGCCGAACGCCGACGACCAGAAGCGGTAGAGCGGGACCGCCCCCTGCTTCGGCGAGTCGGGGGCACAGTAGGCGATGCCCTCGTAGGTCCAGTTGGGGTCCGACGTGACGAGATGCTGCTTCTCGTCGAAGCTCTGCGTGTAGAAGTGCGACTGGACCACCGGGGAGTAGAACCGGTAGACGGGTGGGCCGACAGTGCACCAACCGTCGGCGGACACCGGCACCGTGGCGAACGCCTGGCCCTCGTAGACCCAGCTGGGATCGGTCGCACGGATGTGCGCCACCTCGTCGCTGTTCGTCGTGTAGAGGTGGGCGTTGCCGAGGACGGGGCTCCAGAACCGGTACACGTCGACGAGCGAGATGGGTGGGGCCGTGACCGTGAGCACGCGGCACCCGCCGTCCACGGTGGAGCCCGCTGCGCTGCGGTTCACACAGACCTCCCACTCCTGCGGCCACGCGTCGTACTCGAAGTCCCGCCTCTCCCCCGGGACCGTCAGCGTGAACGACCACGGACCTGCGCCGGTGGAGGTGGTCGCCGCCGCGATCGTGCCCTCGGCGGCGGAGATGAGCCAGATGTGCGTCGGCTGGCTCTCCTCACCCGTCAGGTCGCTCCACCCATCGCCGGAGAGAACGACCGTCTTGCCGGCCTCGACCGTCGAGGTCGAGAGGGTGAAGATAGGAAGCACGTCAGCGGCCTGCGTGGCGGACGCACCTGACAGGGCGATCAACGACGCCAGGAGCGCAGCAGCCGAGACGGAGCGGGTCGTGAGGTGCACGGTGATTCCCATCGTGAGTCGCGGTGTCCAGGGCGCGTGCGAACGCTACAACGGCCGGTGCCGGCGCATGGCCCAGAGCGAGCACCGCATCACTGGCAACCTCCACCGACGCACGTGGGACGCCCAGAAGGCCCCGGTCAGATCGTGACCAGGGCCTTCGGACGGGGCAGACTCAGATGTTGAAGCCGAGCGCCCGCATCTGCTCGCGGCCGTCGGGCGTGATCTTCTCCGGACCCCACGGCGGCATCCAGACCCAGTTGATGCGGAAGCCGTCGACGATGCCGTCCAGGGCCGACGCCGACTGGTCCTCGATGACGTCGGTCAGCGGGCAGGCCGCGGACGTGAGCGTCATGTCGATGATCGCGGTGTTCGTCTGGTCGATGACGACGCCGTAGATGAGGCCGAGGTCGACCACGTTGATGCCGAGCTCGGGGTCGATGACGTCGCGGAGGGCTTCCTCGACGTCGGCGACCGTGGTGGGTGAGGGGGTGTCCGTGCTCATGAGCTCTCCCGTGCGCCGGTCTTGATGAGTGCGTCGGTCAGGGCCGCCCAGCCGAGCAGGGCGCACTTGATCCGCGCGGGGTACTTGGCGACGCCCGTGAAGGCCGTCGCGTCGCCGAGGGTGTCCTCGGCGTCGTCGTCCAGGCCCGCGCCGCGCGTCTGCATGAGCGCGCGGAACGTGCCACCGATCTGGTCCACCGTGGCGAGGTCGTTGCCGACCACGAGGTCGTGCAGCACCGAGACCGAGGCCTGCGAGATGCTGCAGCCCTGCCCGTCCCAGCGCACGTCGCGCACGACCCCTGACTCGTCGAGGTCCACCTGCAGCGTGACCTCGTCGCCACACGTGGGGTTCACCTGGTGCGACTCGCCCGTGTGCAGGTGCAGGTCTCCCGCCGCACCCAGTCCCTTGCCGTGCGGGAACTTCGCGTGGTCGAGGATGACCTGCTGGTACAGCTGCTCCATCGATCCCGAGCTCATGACACCTCCTGACCGAAGAACGCGCGGACCCCCGTCAGTGCTTCCCGGAAGACCTCGATCTCCTCGTCGGTCGTGTAGACCGCGGCGCTCGCGCGCGTGGTCGACGCGACGCCGAACCGCCGGTGCAGGGGCTGCGCGCAGTGGTGACCCACCCGCACGGCGACCCCGGCGTCGTCCAGGACCTGACCGACGTCGTGCGCGTGCACACCGGCGACGACGAACGAGACGGTCGCCAGTCGGTCGCGCGTGTCGGTCGGACCGATGACCCGCACCCCCGGCACCGACGCGACGGCGTCGAGCAGGAGCCCGGCCAGGTGCGCCTCGTGCGCGGCGACGGCATCCATGCCCAGCTCGGCCAGGTAGGAGGCGGCGGCACCCATCCCGATGGTCTGCGCCACCATCTGCGTGCCGGCCTCGAACCGCTGCGGCGGCGGCGCGTACGTCGTGACCTCCATGGTGACGACCTCGACCATCGACCCGCCGGTGGTCACCGGCGGCATGGCCTCGAGCAGCTCCCGGCGGCCGTAGAGGGCGCCGACACCCGTGGGACCGAGCATCTTGTGCCCCGAGAACGCCGCGAAGTCCACGCCCAGGGCAGTCAGGTCCACCGGCAGGTGCGGGACCGACTGGCAGGCGTCCAGCACCGTCAGGGCGCCCACTGCGCGGGCCCGCTCGACGAACGGGGCGACCGGCGTGATGGCCCCGGTGACGTTCGACGCGTGCGTGAACGCCAGCACCTTGGTGCGCTCGGTGACGACCGTGTCGAGCTCGTCGACGCGCAGACGCCCGTCGTCGTCGACCCCGATCCAGCGCAGGGTCGCGCCGGTCCGCAGCGCGAGCTCCTGCCACGGGACGAGGTTCGCGTGGTGCTCCGCCTCGGTGACCACGATCTCGTCGCCGGGACGCAGGGCGAACCGCTGCGCGGCCGCTCCCCCGCGACCGAGCGAGGCGTTGGACATCGCGTAGGCGACCAGGTTGATCCCCGCGGTCGCGTTCGACGTCCAGACCAGCGAGCCCGGGGACACCCCCACGAACGACGCGACCCGGTCGCGCGCGTCCTCGAACGCCTCCGTGGCCTCCTCGGCGAGCTGGTGCGCGCCGCGGTGCACAGCGGCGTTGCGCTGCCCGTAGAAGTCCTGCTCGGCGTCCAGCACGACCTCGGGCTTCTGCGAGGTCGCGCCGGAGTCGAGGTACACCAGGGGCCGCCCGCCGCGCAGGGTCCGCGACAGCAGCGGGAAGTCCGCGCGCACGGCGGCGAGCTCGGACGCGTCGAGCGTCCGGGCTGGTGCCCCGTCGAGGGTGCTGGTCACCTGAGCCTCCGAGTCCTCAGAGAGCCGGAGCGCTCGTCAGGAAGCGGTCGTAGCCCTCGTTCTCGAGGCGCTCAGCGAGCTCGGCGCCACCCTCCTCGGCGATCTTGCCGTCGACGAAGACGTGCACGAAGTCCGGCGTGATGTACCGCAGGATCCGCGTGTAGTGCGTGATGAGCAGGACGCCGACCTCGCCGGTCGAGCGGACGCGGTTGACGCCCTCGGACACGACCCGCAGGGCGTCGACGTCCAGGCCCGAGTCGGTCTCGTCGAGGATCGCGAACGCCGGCTTGAGCAGCTCCATCTGGAGGATCTCGTGGCGCTTCTTCTCGCCACCGGAGAAGCCCTCGTTCACGGACCGCTCGGCGAACGTCGGGTCCATGCGCAGGTTGTCCATGGCGGTGCGGACGTCCTTGACCCACGTGCGCAGCGGCGGCGCCGTACCGTCGATGGCGGTCTTCGCGGTGCGCAGGAAGTTCGACACGCTGACGCCGGGGACCTCGACCGGGTACTGCATGGCGAGGAACATGCCGGCGCGGGCGCGCTCGTCGACCGACATCGCCAGGACGTCGGCGCCGTCGAGCGTCACGGTGCCCGCGGTGATCTGGTACTTCGGGTGGCCGGCCAGCGAGTACGCCAGCGTCGACTTGCCCGAGCCGTTGGGGCCCATGATGGCGTGCGTCTCGCCGCTGCGGACCGTGAGGTCGACGCCACGCAGGATGGGCTTGGGGCCCTCCTTCGTCTCGACGCTGACGTGCAGGTCGCGGATCTCCAGGGTGGACATGCGTGTTCCTTCCAGACTTCTCAGAGCGGGGCGTCGACGTCGACCAGCACACGCTGGCCGTCGACGGTCACGGGGTAGACAGGGACGGGCCGGACGGCGGGCGGGCCGGTGGGCTTGCCGGTGCGCAGGTCGAAGCGGGAGCCGTGGAGCCAGCACTCGATCGTGCAGTCCTCGACCTCGCCGTCGGACAGCGAGACGGCGCCGTGCGAGCAGATGTCGCTGATGGCGTGCAGCTCACCGGCGGAGTCGCGCACCAGCGCGACCTCGACCGTGCCGTGCTCGGCCTCGAGCTCGACGCGGAGCGTGCCCTCCACGGGCACGTCCTCGTCGAAGCAGGCAAGCTGCGCGCTCATGCACGCTCCGTCGTGAGGGACACCTCGGAACCCTCGACGTGGCCGTCCGACAGCGCATCGAGCACGCTCATCGACTTCTCGAGCTCGCGCTCGATGGCGCCGAGGAGGCGCTCCTCGATCGCCGGGACGCCGATCTCGTGGATGAGCTCCGCGAAGAAGCCGCGCACGACGAGGCGACGCGCGTCGGTCTCGGGGATGCCGCGGGCGCGCAGGTAGAAGAGCTGCTCGTCGTCGAACCGGCCGGTCGCGCTGGCGTGGCCGGCACCCTCGATGAGACCCGTCTCGATCTCGAGGTTGGGCACCGAGTCGGCGCGCGCGCCGTCGGACAGGACCAGGTTGCGGTTGAGCTCGTACGTGTCGGTGCCCTCGGCGGCCGCGCGGATGAGCACGTCCCCGACCCACACCGTGTGCGCACCCTCGCCCTGCAGGGCGCCCTTGTAGGTGACGCGCGAGATGCAGTTGGGCACCGCGTGGTCGACGAAGAGGCGCTGCTCCTGGTGCTGGCCGGCGTCGGCGAAGTACAGGCCGAGCATCTTGACGCTCGCGCCCTCGCCGACGAACTCGGCGTCGGGCGTGATCCGGACGACGTCACCGCCGAGCGTCACCGCGATGTGCTTGACGGTGGCGTCACGGCCGATCCGCACGCGGTGCGAGGAGGCGTGCACGGAGCCCTCGGCCCAGTCGTGCACGGTGACGACCGTGAGGTGCGCCCCCTCGTCGGCGATGATCTCCACGGTCTCGGTGAGCGAGGCGTGCCCGACGTGGTCGATGACGACGACCGCCTGCGACAGCGGCTCGGCGTGCACCAGCACGTGGGTCGCGGAGGGATCCAGCGGCGCCTCGTGCGTGCCGGCGCCCTCGACGCCCTCGATGCGGATGGACGTCACCTCGGAGGCGACGGCCTCCTTCGGGATCGTGACGATGGTCGCGCGCGGGAACGACGCCCAGGCCACGGCGGCCGCCCGGTCGCCCGGCCTGCCGGCGCGGCCGAGCCGCTCGTCGCCACGGTCGACGATCTCGACCTGGACCTCCGGGGCCTCGACCACGGTCGTGAGCACGCCGTGCCCGCTGAGCACACCGTCCGTCGCCGCCGCGAACAGCGGAGCCAGCCGGTCGACGGGGGCGAAGCGCCACTCCTCCTCGCGGCCGTTCGGCACGGGGAAGTCGGCGACGTCGAACGACGTGGGGCGCGACGCACGGGAGGCCTCGGGCAACGGCCCGACCCCGTGCGAGTGGCTCCCGTCGGCGGTCGCCTGGGAATGATCTGTGGCCAGGGAGACGGGGTTGGTGGGCTCTGTGGTGGTCGTCATCAGCCGACGGCCCCTTCCATCTGCAGCTCGATGAGGCGGTTCAGCTCGAGGGCGTACTCCATGGGCAGCTCGCGGGCGATGGGCTCGACGAACCCGCGCACGATCATGGCCATGGCCTCGGTCTCGGCCATGCCTCGGGACATGAGGTAGAACAGCTGGTCCTCGCTCACGCGCGACACGGTCGCCTCGTGGCCCATCGACACGTCGTCCTCGCGGACGTCCACGTACGGGTACGTGTCCGAGCGGGAGATCTGGTCGACCAGCAGGGCGTCGCACAGCACGTTCGACGCGGAGTGGTGGGCGCCCTCGAGCACCTGGACCAGGCCGCGGTAGGACGTGCGGCCACCGCCGCGCGCGACCGACTTGGAGACGATCGAGCTGGAGGTGTGCGGGGCCGCGTGCACCATCTTGGCCCCGGCGTCCTGGTGCTGGCCGGCCCCGGCGAACGCGATCGACAGCGTCTCGCCGCGCGCGTGCTCGCCCATGAGGTAGATGGCCGGGTACTTCATGGTCACCTTGGAGCCGATGTTGCCGTCGACCCACTCCATGGTGGCGCCCTCGGCCGCGGTGGCCCGCTTGGTCACGAGGTTGTAGACGTTGTTCGACCAGTTCTGGATGGTCGTGTACCGCACGCGGGCGTTCTTCTTGACGATGATCTCGACGACGGCCGAGTGCAGCGAGTCGCTGGAGTAGACCGGCGCGGTGCAGCCCTCGACGTAGTGCACGTAGGAGCCTTCGTCGGCGATGATCAGCGTCCGCTCGAACTGGCCCATGTTCTCGGTGTTGATCCGGAAGTAGGCCTGCAGCGGGATGTCGACGTGCACGCCCGGCGGGACGTAGACGAACGAGCCACCCGACCAGACGGCGGTGTTGAGCGACGCGAACTTGTTGTCCCCGGGCGGGATGACCGAGCCGAAGTACTGCTCGAAGATCTCCGGGTGCTCCTTCAGAGCCGTGTCCGTGTCGAGGAAGATGACGCCCTGCTCCTCGAGCGACTCCTGGATCTGGTGGTACACCACCTCGGACTCGTACTGCGCGGCGACGCCGGCGACGAGGCGCTGCTTCTCGGCCTCCGGGATGCCCAGGCGGTCGTAGGTGTTCTTGATGTCGTCGGGCAGGTCCTCCCAGCTGGTGGCCTGCTTCTCCGTCGACCGCACGAAGTACTTGATGTTGTCGAAGTCGATGCCCGACAGGTCCGAGCCCCACCAGGGCATCGGCTTCTTGTCGAACAGGCGCAGCGACTTCAGGCGCGTCTTGAGCATCCACTCGGGCTCGTTCTTGAGCGCGGAGATCTCCCGGACCTTGGCCTCGGACAAGCCACGAGTGGCCACCGCACCGGCGGCGTCGGCGTCGTGCCAGCCGTAGTTGTAGTTCCCGATGGAGGCGATGGCCTCGTCCTGGGTCAGCGGGGTCGGCTGTGGCGCAGCCGCCGCGGTGCTGTCGGTCTGTGCACTCATGCTTGGTGTCCTTCCACGGAGAGCACGGGGTGGGCAGGGGCGTGGGGGGCTTTCGAGATCGGGATGTTCGTGGTGCAGACGTGGCCGCCGCCGGCCAGCGTCGAGAGGCGTTGCACGTGCACGCCGAGCAGGCGGGAGAACGCCCGCGCCTCGGCCTCGCAGAGCTGCGGGAACTCGTGGGCGACGTCCTGCACAGGGCAGTGGCCCTGGCACAGCTGCATGGCGGTGCCACCCGGGGCCGGCCGCGCGGAGGCGGCATAGCCGTCGGCGGCCAGACCGTCGGCGAGCACGCGCACGCGTGCCGCGACGTCCCCTCCGACGGCGGCGACGGCCCCGGAGTGCCGCTCCTCGAGCTCGCGGACCCGCCGCTCGGCGAAGTCCTCGACGGCCTGGGCGCCGGCGGTCTCGGCGAGGAAGCGGAGCGCCTGCGTGGCCAGCTCGGAGTACCTGTGCGACAGCGCGGACTGTCCGCGGCTGGTCACCACGTACCGCCGCGCCGGGCGGCCGCGACCCTTGGGGCCGTTGGCGGCGTCGTGCACCGCGATCTGGTCGGTCGCCTCGAGCACGCCCAGGTGGCGGCGGATGCCGGCCGGGGCGAGGTCCAGCTGCGCGGCGAGCTGCGCGGCTGAGACGGGCCCCGCGGCGGCGATGATCTGCAGCACCCGCTGGCGCGTCCCGGCGTCCGGGTCGGGCGCGGAGCTGGTGTCCGCGGACGTGTGGTCGACCGCAGGCAGCGTCGCGTTCATGCACACCTCCGTCGGGTCGGGTCGGTCAGGGCAGCCGCGCACCGCCGTGCGAGAGCAGTGGCTTCGATATTGGCAACATCCTTGTTGCCAATATCCATCCCCGCAAGCAAGGTGAGCCTTCACTCACGGTCGCGTCGCTCACACCAGGACGTTCCCGCCGTGCGCCCTAGACTTCCCTCTCGTGCCCGACTCCCCCGCGCTCGAGATCTCCGGGCTCGTCAAGCGCTACGGCGGCCGCGCCGTCGTCGACGGGCTCGACCTCGTCGCCCACCGCGGACAGGTGACCGCGGTCCTCGGCCCGAACGGCGCCGGGAAGACCACCACCGTCGAGTGCTGCGAGGGACTGCGGGAGCCGGACGGCGGCACGGTCCGCGTGCTCGGCCAGGACCCGCTCACGCAGGCTCGGGACCTGCGCCCCCGGGTGGGCGTCATGCTCCAGGACGGCGGCCTGCCGACCGGGGTCCGTGCGCACGAGATGCTCGCGCACGTCGCCAGGATGTACGCCGACCCGCGCGACCTCGGCGAGCTCACCGAGCGGCTCGGGCTCGGCTCGTTCGCGCGCACCACGGTCCGGCGGCTGTCGGGCGGGCAGCGTCAGCGCCTCGCGCTCGCCGCCGCGGTCGTCGGCCGACCGGAGGTCGTCTTCCTCGACGAGCCCAGTGCCGGCCTGGACCCGCAGACCCGGCTGGCCGTCTGGGACCTGGTGCGGGAGCTGCGCGACGAAGGGGTCGCCGTGCTGCTGACCACGCACCTGATGGACGAGGCCGAGGACCTGGCCGACCACGTCGTGGTGGTCGACCACGGACGCGTGATCGCGCAGGGCTCGGTGCGGTCGCTGGTCTCGTCGGCCGACGACCGGACGCTGCGCCTCGAGACGACCCCGGGACTCGACCTCGGTGCCGCCCTCGGCGGTGCGTTCGTCGTCGCCGAGCCGCGCGGCGGCTCCTACACGGTGACCGGCGCCGTCGACCCGGACGCCGTCGCGTCCGTCACCGCGTGGCTCGCCGGCCAGGGCGCGCTGGCCACCCGGCTGACCGTCGGCCGGCGCACCCTGGAGGACGTCTTCCTCGACCTGACCGGACGGAACCTGCGATGAGCACCGCCGCACCCCCGCTGCAGCGCGTCCTGGCGCAGACCGCGTTCGAGGCGCGCGCCATCCTGCGCAACGGCGAGCAGCTCCTCGTGACGATCGTCGTGCCGGTGCTGGTCCTCGTGGGGCTCACGCAGGTCACGTCGATCGAGCTGGACACCGGCGGCGCCAGCCGGATCGACTTCCTCACGCCGGGGATCCTGGCCCTGGCGGTCATGACGTCGTCGTTCACGTCGCAGGCCATCGCCTCGGCGTTCGACCGCCGCAACGGCGTCCTGCGGCTGCTGTCCACCACCCCGCTCGGACGCGGCGGGCTGCTCGCAGGCAAGGTTCTGGGCGTCCTGGTGGTGGAGCTGGTGCAGGTCGTCGTCATCGGCGCGACCGCCCTGGTGCTCGGCTGGCGGCCCGACCCCGCGGGAGTCGCGCTCGCGCTCGTCGCCGTCGTGCTCGGCACCGCCGCGTTCACGTCGCTCGCGCTGCTCGTCGCGGGGACCCTGCGCGCCGAGGCGGTGCTCGCCGTCGCCAACCTGCTCCTGCTCGTGCTGGCGGTCGCCGGGGGCGTGGTCATCCCGGCCAGCCGGCTGCCCGGCCCGGTGGCCGACGTGGCGCTGCTGCTGCCCTCGGGTGCCCTCGGTGAGGCGATGCGCGAGTCGCTCCTGCACGGCGTCCTGCCGGCGTGGTCGGTCGTCGTCCTGGTCGGCTGGACCGCCGCGCTGGGCTGGGGCGCGAGCCGTCTGTTCCGCTGGCACTGACCTGTGACGCGCCTCGCGGTCCGTCCGGTCCGTGCCCGACGGACCGGACCGTAGGCTGGTCGTCGTGAGCTCGTCCCCTGCCCTCGACACCCGCGCGTCGTCCCTGGACCCGTTCCGCGACCGGTGGACCTGGACCGCGGTGGTCGCCAACCTGGTGGGGCAGGTCGTCATCATCGTCACGGGCGGCGCCGTGCGGCTCACGGCATCCGGACTCGGGTGCTCGACGTGGCCCCAGTGCGAGCCCGGCCGGTTCACCCCGCAGCTGCACGACGCGACGTCGTTCCACCCGTTCGTGGAGTTCGGGAACCGGACCGTCAGCGTGCTGCTCGTGGCCGTCGCCGCAGTGGTCGCGCTGCTGGTGGTCCTCGACCGGCGTCGGCCCTGGTCCTACCGGCGGCTCGGCCTCGTTCCCGTGGTAGGCGTGCTCCTCCAGGCGGTGATCGGCGGGATCACCGTGCTGATCGACCTGCACCCCGCGATCGTGGGCAGCCACCTGCTCATCTCGATGGCCCTCGTGGCGTTCTCCGCCTGGTTGGTGGTGCGCACGCGCGAGGGCGGCGGACCCGCGGTGCGTCTCGTCGACGGCCCGACGACCACGCTGGTCCGGGTGCTCACGGCGGTCACCGCCGTGGTGCTCGTGCTGGGGGTCGTGGTCACGGGCGCGGGACCGCACTCGGGCGACGACGAGGTGGGCTACCGGTTCGACGTCGACCCGTACGTGATGTCCAAGGTCCACGCCGCCTCCGTCTGGGCGTTCGTGGCGGTGCTCGTCGTCGTCCTGGTGCTGCTGCGCCGCCACGGGGTCGCCGGACGTCCCTGGACCACCGGCCTGGTGCTGCTCGGCGTGACGCTCGGCCAGGGCGCCGTCGGCTACGCCCAGGTGCTCACCGGCCTGCCGATCGCGCTGGTCAACCTGCACATGCTCGGCGCGGCGCTGCTCGCGGCCGCGGTGACGTTCTTCGTCGGGAGCCTGCGCACCCGCGTCGACTGACCGGGTTCGTCCCGGTATCTGCTGTTCGGGTGTCGGTGGTCTCTCCTAGCCTCGACCCATGGCAGACGCGATCACGGCTCACGGGCTCGTCAAGCGCTACAAGACCGTCACGGCCCTCGACGGGGTCGATCTCGCGGTGCCCACGGGCTCCGTGCTCGGCCTGCTCGGGCCCAACGGCGCGGGCAAGACCACCATCGTCCGCATCCTGGCCACCCTGCTGCGGCCGGACGCCGGGTCGGCCACCGTGGCCGGCGTCGACGTGCTGGCCCACCCGCGCGAGGTCCGGCGACGGATCGGGCTGTCCGGCCAGTACGCCGCGGTCGACGAGTACCTGACCGGCTTCGAGAACCTCGACATGATCGGGCGGCTCTACCACCTCGGGGCCAAGCGCTCCCGGGAGCGGGCGCGCGAGCTGCTGGCGTCCTTCCGGCTCGAGGACGCGGCGGACCGCCCGTCCAAGACCTACTCCGGCGGCATGCGGCGGCGGCTCGACCTCGCCGGCGCCCTCGTGGCGGACCCGCCGATCATCTTTCTCGACGAGCCGACCACCGGGCTGGACCCGCGCGGCCGCACGGAGATGTGGGAGGTGATCCAGAATCTCGTCGCGGGCGGCACCACCCTGCTGCTCACCACCCAGTACCTGGAGGAGGCCGACCTGCTCGCGGACGACATCGTCGTCATCGACCACGGCCGGATCATCGCGCAGGGCACGGCGGACCAGCTCAAGCTGCAGGTCGGCGGCGAGCGGCTGGAGCTCACGGTGCGCGACCCCGCCACGCTGACGACCGCCCGGGACCTGCTCGAGCCGCTCGGCGTCGGGACGGCCGCCCTGGACGGAGGCCGGCGCACGCTCCTCATGCCGATCAGCGGGGGCGCCCAGGTGCTCACCGAGGCGCTACGCGTCCTCGACGACGCCGGGATCGGCATCGACGACGTCGGGCTGCGGCGGCCGACGCTGGACGACGTCTTCCTGTCCCTGACCGGACGGCCCGCCGAGGAGCTCGAGGCGGGGCAGCAGAACGGCCGGACCAGGTCCTCCGAGGCGCCGCCCGACACCCCGGCGGCGACGCCCACCGGTCCGGGGCGGCACGCGGCCGTCACGACCGACGACTCCCCCACCGGAGGTGCCTGATGGCCGCGCCCACCGTCCTGTCCGACGCCTACGTCGTCGCCAAGCGCAACATCATCAAGATCAAGCGCGTCCCGGACCTGCTGGTCTTCACCACGCTGTCGCCGATCATGTTCGTGCTGCTGTTCGCCTACGTCTTCGGCGGCGCGATCGACGTGCCCGGCGGCGCCAGTGCCGACTCGTACCGCGAGTTCCTCATGGCCGGGATCTTCGCGCAGACCGTCATCTTCGGCGCCACCATCACCGGGGCCGGTCTCGCCGAGGACATCAAGAAGGGGATCATCGACCGGTTCCGGTCGTTGCCCATGGCCCCGTCGGCGGTGCTCACCGGCCGCACCATCTCCGACGTCGCCAACAACATCCTGGTGCTCATCGTCATGTCGCTGACCGGGTTGCTCGTCGGCTGGGGCATCCACAGCTCCGTGGGCGAGGCCGCGCTCGGCTTCGTGCTCCTGCTGATCTTCTCCTACTCGATCTCCTGGATCATGGCGTGGCTCGGCATGCTCGTGCCCAGCGTCGAGGTGTTCAACAACGCCACGTTCATCGTCATCTTCCCGCTGACGTTCGTGGCCAACACCTTCGTCCCGCTGGAGACCCTGCCGGGACCGCTGCAGACGTTCGCGGAGTGGAACCCGGTGTCGGCGGTGACCCAGGCGTCGCGGGAGCTGTTCGGCAACATCCCCGAGGGGGTGCCGACCCCGGACTCGTGGCCGCTGCAGAACTCGGTGCTCTACACGCTGATCTGGTCGGCCATCTTCATCATCGTGTTCGTCCCGCTGGCCAACCTGCAGTACCAGCGTTCGACCAGCCGCTGAGCCCACGGACGACGAGGCCGCCCCCTCCGCGAGAAGGGGGCGGCCTCGGTCGCCTCAGAGCGTGACGGGCTCCAGGGTCGACCACCCGCGCGCCCGGGCGGCCGCTGCGGCGAGCACGCCGGTGACCGCCGTCGGGCTGTGCAGGCGACCGGCCAGCGCCGCCTGCACGGCGTCGTCCAGCGGCACCCACACCGGCACCATGCCCGCTTCCTCGTCGGTGCGCGTGTGCAGGTCGGCGTGGGCCACCTGGCGCAGGTCCCGGGCCAGGAACACCCGGATCCGCTCGTCCGACGCGCCGGGGCTGGTGTAGAAGTCGACCAGCCGCCACCAGGAGCCCGCCACAAGGTCGGCCTCCTCGGCCAGCTCGCGGGCGGCGGCCACGACCAGCTCCTCGTCGGGGACGTCCCGGAGCCCGGCGGGGGGCTCCCAGAGCTCGGAGCGCACCGGGTGCCGGTACTGCGAGAGCAGCAGCACGCGGTCCTCGTCGTCGAGCGCGATGACCGCGACCGCCCCGGGGTGCGCGACGTACTCACGGAGCACCTGTGTGTCCCCGAGGTCCACGACGTCACCGACCAGGTCGAAGATCTTGCCGGCGTGGATCACGTCGTGCGAGACGACCTCGCGGGGCGCCTCGACGTCGACGAGCATCAGGACTCGTCGCCGCGCTGCGCCAGGGCGGCCTCGACCAGCCCGGCGAACAGCGGGTGCGCCCGCGTCGGCCGCGACTTGAACTCGGGGTGCGCCTGCGTGGCCACGTAGTACGGGTGGATGTCCTTGGGCAGCTCGACGAACTCGACCAGCGACGTGTCCGGCGAGACGCCGGAGATGACCAGGCCTGCCTCCTCGAGCTTGTCGCGGTAGGCGTTGTTCACCTCGTAGCGGTGCCGGTGTCGCTCCGAGACACGCGTGGAGCCGTAGGTGTCGGCGACCACGGACCCGGGAGTGAGGACGGCGTCGTACGCTCCCAGCCGCATCGTGCCGCCCAGGTCACCCGCACCGTCCACGATCGCCAGCTGCTCGGCCATCGTCGCGATCACCGGGTGCGCCGGGTCGGCGTCGAACTCGGACGACGACGCGCCGTCCAGGCCGAGGACCGTGCGCGAGTACTCGATCACCATGCACTGCAGGCCCAGGCAGATGCCGAGCGTCGGCACGAGGTTCTCGCGTGCCCAGCGCAGCGCGCCGAGCTTGCCCTCGATGCCGCGCACGCCGAACCCGCCGGGCACCAGGACCGCGTCCACACCCTCGAGCGCCAGCCGGGCACCCTCCGGCGTCTGGCAGTCGTCGGACGTGACCCACCGGATGACGACCTTGGTGTCGTGGTGGAAGCCGCCGGCGCGCAGGGCCTCGGTGACGGACAGGTAGGCGTCGGGCAGGTCGATGTACTTGCCGACGAGCGCGACCTCGACCCGGTGCGACGGCTGGTGCACCCGGTGCAGGAGCTCGTCCCAGCCCTTCCACTCGACGTCCCGGAACGGGAGGCTCAGCCGCTGCACGACGTACGCGTCGAGGCCCTCCGAGTGCAGGACCCGGGGGATGTCGTAGATGCTCGGCGCGTCCTTCGCGGTGACGACACCCTCGATGTCGACGTCGCACATGAGCGCGATCTTGCGCTTGGTGGACTCCGGGACGTCACGGTCCGCGCGCAGGACGATCGCGTCGGGCTGGATGCCGATGCTGCGCAGCGCGGCGACGGAGTGCTGGGTCGGCTTGGTCTTCAGCTCGCCGGAGGGGCCGATGTACGGCACCAGGGAGACGTGCAGGAAGAAGCAGTTGTCGCGCCCCAGGTCGTGCCGCACCTGGCGGGCCGCCTCGAGGAACGGCAGCGACTCGATGTCGCCGACGGTCCCGCCGATCTCCGTGATGATCACGTCGATGTCGTCGTTCGCCTGCTGGCGCATGCGGGTCTTGATCTCGTCGGTGATGTGCGGGATGACCTGCACCGTGTCCCCGAGGTACTCGCCGCGTCGCTCCTTGGCGATGACCTGGGAGTAGACCTGACCCGTGGTCACGTTGGCGGACCCGACGAGATTCACGTCCAGGAACCGCTCGTAGTGGCCGACGTCGAGGTCGGTCTCCGCACCGTCCTCGGTCACGAAGACCTCGCCGTGCTGGAACGGGTTCATGGTGCCCGGGTCCACGTTGAGGTACGGGTCGAGCTTCTGCATCGTGACGCGGAGGCCACGGGAGCGAAGGAGTCGGCCGAGGCTGCTCGCCGTCAGACCCTTGCCGAGGGAGGAGGCGACACCCCCGGTGACGAAGATGTGCCGGGTCGTGGATTCCGACCGCCCGGAGAGTCGATACGCGCGCTCTGTCACGGGATTCCAGACTACCCGACGAACGGTCCCTGCCCGACTGACGCGCGGGTGAGTCCGGACACGTCTGGATCAGAGCGGCGTGCTCGGGTTCGCCGGGTCGCTCATCGGCGGTGCGGAGGCCGGTGCGGGCTGCGCCTCGATGCTCCGGAGGTCACGCAGCGTGCCGCGGTCCCCCGCGAGCACCGCTCCCGCGACGACGAGCGCCGCGACGAGGCCCCCGCCCGCGGCCGAGCCGATCGCCGTGAGCACACCGTGCCCGGCCACCTCACCGACCGCGTCGACCACCCAGCGCCCCGCGACCGCCCCTGCGCCGCTGCCCACGACGAGGACGACCGCGGTCCGCGCCAAGCCCGAGGTCGCGGGCCTGCCTGCGGCGCGCCTGAGCAGGACGACCGCGACCACGCCGCCGACGAGCATGCCGAGCGAGCTGGCCTGCGCGAGCGCGAGGAGGGTGGCCGCCGGGTCGTCGCGGCCCGGAGCTCGCAGCGCGGCGAGCAGCGGCGTCGCGGCGGCGACGGTCCCCCACCCGGCCACGTTCGCGGCGATGGCGGACCGACCGCGCTCCATCGCGTAGAGCGCGCGCGAGACGTGGAACATCACCGCGAAGCCGAGCAGGCCCGGCATGAGCCAGGTGATCGTCGTGGTCATCGCCCTCACACCCGTGCCACCGCCGCCCGCGACAGCGAGGAAGACGTCCGTCGCGGCAGGTGCGGCGGCGACCAGGGCAGCGACGCCGAGGGCCGCGGCGGCGAGGACCGCCCGGGTGGTACCGGACGCCATCCGCGCGAACGCGTCGACCTCGCCGGAGGCCGCACGAGCGGCGAGCCTCGGGAACGTCGACGTCGCGAGAGGGACGACGAGCACCGCGTACGGGAGCAGGTAGACCTGCTGGGACCACAGGAAGACCGACCACGTCGCCGGCGTGCCGCGGTCGTTGGCGACGAGCAGCGCGACGAGCACCGACAGCTGCTGCGCGACCAGCGAACCGACGCCGGCGAACGCGAGCGCGGCGAGCCGCCGACCGACCCCGGGCGGGAACCGCAGCATGGGGCGGATGCGCACGCCGAGACGCCGGACCGGGACGAACATGGGGAAGCACATCGCCGCCACACCGAGCGTCGTCCCCCACCCGAGCACCGCGAGCGCGCTGCCGGTGACGGCAGCCGGGTCGTCCAGCTCCCCGTCGGCGAGGCCGGCGTAGACGAGGTAGGCGGCGATGACGACCAGCGACGACAGGACGGGGGCGAACGCCGGCCAGAAGAACCTCTTGTGCGCCTGCAGGACCGCGTAGAGGAGCACCGCGACGCCGTACATCGGGACCTGGACCGCGAAGACGGCGATGAAGAACTGCAGCAGGTCGCGCTGCGAGTCGTCGATCCTGGGCCACACGGACGCGATGAGTCCGCTGCACGCGGCGAGGGCGCCCCCGAGCGGGACGAGAACGAGCAGGGTCCACCCGAACGCCGCCGACGTGATGGCGTCGACGTCCGTGCGCAGGGCGCGCGACACGGGCAGCGCCAGCAGCGGGACGAGGGCGCCGGCCAGCGCACCGCCGGCCGCGACCTCGAAGAGGACGTTGGGCAGCGTGTTGGCCGCGTTGTAGACACCGCCGATGTCGCCGTCGCCGAATGCCAGTGCCTGGACCAGGTACCGCCCGAACCCGAGCACCCGGCTGAGGATCGTCACGGCCGCGATCATCGCGGCGGCACCCCCCAGCCCGGCCAGCGTGCGCCGCGCGGCGGGGCTCACGCGGACCGGTCCACCGGCGGCTCGACCGGACGCCGACCCCAGCCGTCGATCTCGCGCAGCACCGGGGTGCGCTCGATCACGCGGGTGAAGCTGACCTTCTCGCTGGCGACCGTCAGCCCCAGGACGACCGCGAGGACCGCGAGGCGCACCGGGCGGGGCGCCGAGAGCACCACCGCGGCGCCGAGCGTCGCGCCGAGCGCGTTGGCACCGCCGTCGCCGAGCATGTCCTGCTCGGCGAGGTCCTGCTCGATCGCCGCACCGGCCACTCCCAGCACCCCGGCGGCCGCTCCGGCGCCCTCCCCAGGGGCGAGGGCGAGCGGGGCCGCGACGAGGGTGGCGACCTTGAGCGCCCGACCGGGCCGCAGGTCCAGGAGGTTCAGCAGGTTGGCGCTGGACGCGACCAGCGCACCCGACGCCACGACGTCGGCGAGCCAGCCGACGGTCGACCGACGAGTCCCGTCGGTGCGGACCAGCGGCGTGGCCACCGCGGCGGCGACCAGCGAGCCGGCGCCGATGCCGAGCACCTTGAGCCCGCCGGTCGTGAGCTCCCCGTGCGCGAGGGCTCCGAGGTGCCCGCGCAGACCCTTGCGTCGCGAGGACGTGTCCTCCCCGAGGTCGTCCACGAGGCCGAAGGCGGCCCCCGACGCGGTCGCGACGGTGAGCGCCAGGGCTCCCCGGCCGGAGGGGGCGCCGACCAGCCCGCCCGCGAGCAGGCCCACGGCGACCGCGGGGCCCTCGAGCAGGCTGATCGGCTCTCCGCGGTGGTTCGTCCGGGTCCAGCGCACCTGGCCGGCGGGTGCCTGGAGGTCGAGCAGGCCGCGGGCGACCGCGGTCACCCCGCCGACGACCGCGCCGGCGAGGACCCGGCGCACCGGACCGACGGTCATCCCTCGGTCCCGGCGGCGCCGTCCGTGCCTTCGGTGCCCTCGGGGACGCGCGGCGTGCGGTCGACGGGCGGAAGGACGACCGAGGCCGGAAGGGGCGTCTCGTCATCGCCGAACCCGTAGTGCCCGTTCGTGCCGGCGATCCGCCCGGCCAGGGCCAGGGGCACGCTCACCTGCCCGGTGACGACCTCGGTCCCCGAGACCGTGGTGATGCTCGCGGCCAGGTCCTGGTCGGCCAGCACTGCGTCGGTGAGGCTGCCGTCGCCGCGCGCTCCGTCAGCCAGCACGGCGCCGGAGGAGAGCTCCTGGGCGGCGCTGAGCACCGCGAGCTGGGCGGCGACGGTCGAGTCCGACGGCTCGGGGCTGGGCGTCGCGTCCGCGGGCTGCTCCTGCAGCGGCACCCCGATGACGACGACCGCGTCGGCAGGCACCGTGACCTGGTCCGCCACGGTGACCAGCGGGCTGTCGCTCTCGCTCGAGGAGAGCAGCTGCAGCAGCACCGACGCGTCGTCGGACAGCACGTCCGGGTTGGCCGGGTCGGAGGTGACGAGCGCCTGCACGAGCGCGGACGCGAGCTCGCCCTCGACACCGGCGTCGTCGGCGGGGACCGGGTCCAGGTAGGTGAGCAGCTGACCGACCAGCGCCTGCCGGAACGTGCGCGCGTCCGGGTCCATCCAGGTGTCCGTCAGCGTGACGTGGGCGGTGACCGTGGCACCCGACTGGGTGAGCCGCTCGTCGATCGCCGTGCGGACGGCCTCGTCCACCTCACCGAGCGCGACCACCGCGACGCGGCGGTCGGTGAGCGTCCCGTCGAGCAGCTGCGGACCGGCGGCACCGATGTAGGCCTCGGCGTCCTGCAGGTCGCCCGACGCCCCGTCGAGCTCGGCGCGGAGCGCGTCCTTCTCGGCGCGCAGCTGCTCCACCTGGCCGGTCAGCGTGTCGCCGATCGTCTCCTTGAGGGGTCCGGCGCCCAGTGCGATGCCGACGGCGAGCGCCAGGAACACGGAGATGAGCGAGACGATGTGGTAGCGGAAGTCGATCACGGTGCGAGGTCTCCGTCGGGTACGTCACCGGCGCGGGCCGGGACCAGGTGCAGGGCGTGGGCAGCTGCGGCAGTCCGGGTGCTCATCCGAACAGACCGCTCACCCACGACGTGATGTCGTCGATGCGGGCACCGGAGAGGCCGATCAGCGTCTGGCCCGCCGCGGTGGAGGCCAGCGCCACGCCGAGGGCGAGCAGCCCGGCGAGGACCAGGAGCGTGAGCTGGAGGTTGGAGATCCGGTTGCGGTAGAGCCGCGAGACACCCTTCGCGTCGACCAGCTTGCTCCCCACCCGGAGGCGGGTGAGGAACGTGCTCGCCATCCCGGACCGGCCCTTGTCCAGGAACTCGACCAGGGTGGCGTGCGTGCCGACGGCGACGATCAGCTCGGCGCCCTTGTCGTCCGCGAGGAGCATGGCGACGTCCTCGCTGGTTCCCGTCGCAGGGAACACCACGTGCTTGACGTCCAGCTGCTCCACGCGGGCCAGGCCGGGGGCGCGTCCGTCGCGGTACGCGTGCACGACGACCTCCGCGCCGCACATGAGCGCGCGGTCGGACACCGAGTCCATGTCGCCGACGATGAGGTCGGGCTTCCACCCGGCGTCCAGGATCGCGTCCGCTCCCCCGTCGACGCCGATGAGCACCGGTCGGTACTCGCGGATGTACGGGCGCAGGGTGACGAGGTCTTCCTTGTAGTGGTACCCGCGGACCACGATGAGCACCTGCCGACCGTCGACCACCGTCGAGATGTCCGGCACACCGACCCCGTCGAGGAGCAGGTCCCGCTCCCGGCGCAGGTAGTCCATCGTGTTCGCGGCGAACGACTCCAGCTGCACGGAGAGCCCTGCGCGGGCCTCCTCCATCGCGGCGGCGACCGTCGTCTCCGTCTGCAGCACGCCCTCCGCCACGAGCGTGTCACCGTCGTACACGGCGCCCTCGACGACCTTGAGCCGGTGTCCCTCGGTGATCGACATGACGTCGGCACCGAGGTCGTCGATCAGCGGGATGCCCGCTCCGATGAGGATCTCGGGGCCGAGGTTCGGGTACCGCCCCGACGTCGAGCGTGCCGCGTTGAGCACCGCCGCCGGCTGGCACGCCACGAGCGCCTCGGCGGAGACGCGGTCCAGGTCCAGGTGGTCGATGACCGCGACGTCACCAGGGCGCAGACGCTTGGTCAGCCCCTTGGTCCGGGGGTCGACACGTGCCGGACCGGCGACGACGCCGGCTTCGGGCAGGGTGGTGCGCTTGCGCAGGGAGGCTCTCATCGCCGCTCATCGTCCCACGGACGAGAGCTCCAGCAGCTCTGCGGCATGCGTCCGCGCGGCGTCGGAGTCCTCCTGGCCGGACAGCATGCGGGCGAGCTCCCGTACGCGGTCGTCGCGCGTGACCAAACGCACGTCCGACTCGGTGACCACGTCGACCCCGTCGGCGGTGGACTTGGTGACCACCAGGTGCCGGTCGGCGAACGCCGCGACCTGGGCGAGGTGAGTGACGACCAGGACCTGGCTGCCCTGCGCGAGCGACGAGAGCCGGCGGCCGACCTCGACGGCCGCGCGCCCGCCGACGCCAGCGTCGACCTCGTCGAACACGAACGTGCCCGGCCGGGTGGCCCCCGGCGCGGTGGCCAGCGCGACCTCGATCGCGAGCATGACCCGGGACAGCTCTCCGCCGGACGCGCCCTTGCCCAGCGGCCGCGCCGGCGCCCCGGCGTGCGACGCCAGCAGCATCTCCACCCGGTCCACGCCGTGCGGTCCGGGCTCGTCGGCCGGCTCGACGGTGACGCGCAGCTCGGCGCCGCCCATCGCCAGCCCGGTGAGCTCCTCGGAGACCACCTCGGACAACCGCTGCGCCCCGGAGCGGCGGCCGGCCGTGACCCGCTCCCCGAGCGCCGTCAGCTCGCTGTCGAGGCGGTCGCGCGAGACGCGCAGCTCCTCGATCCGCTCCTCCCCACCGTCCAGGTCGAGCAGCCGTCGGCCGGCGGTGTCGGCCCACGCCAGCACCTCGGCGACCGTGGACCCGTAGCTGCGGGTCAGGCTGCCGAGCTCGGCGCGGCGGCGCTGGGCGGCCTCGAGCCGCAGCGGGTCCGCCTGCAGGTCGTCGAGGTAGGCCGCGAGGTCGGTCGAGACGTCGGCGAGCAGGTAGCCGGCCTCCGCGGCGCGGGTGGCCAGGGCGGCGAGCGCGGGGTCGTGGACGCCTCCCTGCTCGAGCAGCCGGCGGGCCTGCTCGATGAGACCGACGGCGGCCGCTGTCTCGTCCAACCCGTCCTCGCCACCCACGAGCGCCGCGTGCGCCCCGACCGCGGCCGTGCGCAGGTCCTCGGCGTGGGAGAGGCGCTCGACCTCCTCGGCCAGCGACACGTCCTCGTCCGGCTGCGGGTCCACGCGCTCGACCTCGGCCAGCCCCAGGCGCAGCAGCTCGGCCTCACGCGTCCGGTCGCGCGCCCGGTCGACCAGGTCCGTCAGCTCCGCGTCGACGCGCGCACGCTCCGCCCAGGCGCCGCGATATCCGGCCAGGAGCTCGCGGTGCGCGGCGCCGACGAACTCGTCGAGCGCCTCACGCTGGACCGCAGGCGAGCGCAGCCGTGCCTGGTCGGCCTGGCCGTGCACGGTGACCAGCTCGTCCGCGAGCTCCGCGAGCAACCCCTGGGGCACGGACCTGCCCCCGACGTACGCCCGGGACCGCCCGGCGGTGCCGTCCGTGCCCGCGCCCACCGTCCGCAGGAGCACAAGGCTGCCGTCGTCGTCCAAGTCCGCGCCGGCCTCCGTGGCGCGCTGCAGCGCGACGCCCGGGGGCAGGTGGACGCGGCCCTCGACGGCCGCCGACGTCGAGCCGACGCGCACGGTCGCGGGGTCGGCCTTGCCGCCCAGCAGCAGGTTGAGCGCGGTGAGCACCATCGTCTTGCCCGCACCCGTCTCGCCGGTCAGCACGGTGAGCCCGGGCCCCAGCTCGACGTGCGCCCTGCCGATGACGCCGAGGTTCTCGATGCGGATCTCCTCGATCACGCGGACACCTCCGGGTCGGTGGCCCGCAGGCGTCGCGGCGTGCTCGGTCGGCCGCGCCAGCCGTCCACCGGCAGGCCGAACTTGTTCACGAGCCGGGTGGTGAACGGTGCGGGCGTCAGGCGCGCCAGGCGCACGGGGACCTCACTGCGCGTGACCTCGACGCGCGAGCCCTTGGGGACCTCGAGCCGACGCCGCCCGTCCAGGGTGACCAGCCCCGCCGCGGGCGACCGGTCGAGCACCTCGACGGCGAGCCGGCTGCGGGGCCCGACGACGAGCGGTCGGGCGAACAGCGCGTGCGCGGAGAGGGGTACCAGGATCATCGCGTCGACGTCCGGCCACACCACCGGGCCTCCGGCCGAGAACGCGTGCGCGGTGGAGCCGGTGGCGGTCGCAGCGACCACCCCGTCGCAGCCGAACGACGACAGCGGGTGGCCGTCCACCTCGAGCAGGACCTCGAGCATGCGGGAACGGTCGACCTTCTCGAGAGCGGCCTCGTTGAGCGCCCAGCCGGTGCCGACGCCGCCGTCCGGGTCGATCACGCGCACGTCCAGCGTGCCCCGCTCCTCGACCTCGAACTCGCCCGCCGTCAGCCGGCGCACGGCTTCGCCCACCTCCTCGCGCTCGCTCTCGGCGAGGAACCCCACGTGCCCCAGGTTGACCCCGAGCAGCGGCACGGCGGTCCCCCGCGTCAGCTCGGCCGCGCGCAGGATCGTGCCGTCACCACCGAGCACGACGGCGAGCTCGAACGTCGGCAGGTCCACCGCGACAGCGTCCTCGGCAGCCAGGACGGGTTCGACACCTGCCCGCTCCAGCTCTCGCACCACCTCATGGGTGGCCGACACCGCCTCCTCGCGGCCTCCGTGGGTGACCACCAGGGCGCGGCGCGTCATTCGTCCTCCTGGGCGTCGGAGAGCACGGCGGCAGAGATCCGCTCCACGGGAACGTCGACCGGGTCGTCGCCCGGCGACCGGCGCAGCCACAGGAAGAACTCGACGTTGCCGCTCGGTCCCGGCAGCGGGCTGCGGACCACGTCACGCACGTCGAGCCCGAGCGCGGCTGCGCAGCGTGCGACCGCCAGGACGGCGTCGACGCGCAGCGCGGGCGTCCGGACGACGCCGCCGGACCCGAGCCGCTCGCGTCCGACCTCGAACTGCGGCTTGACCATCACGACGAGGTCCGCGTCGGGACGTGCGACGTCGACGAGCGCCGGGAGCACGAGCGTGAGGGAGATGAACGAGAGGTCGGCGACCACCAGCTCGGGCGCCGGCACGATGTCGCCGCGTGCCAGGGACCGGACGTTGACGCCCTCCCGCACCTCGACGCGCGGGTCGTGACGCAGTGCGTCGACCATCTGGTCGTGCCCCACGTCGACCGCGACCACGCGGGCGGCGCCTCGGCGCAGCAGCACGTCGGTGAACCCTCCGGTGCTCGCACCCGCGTCCAGGCAGGACCGCCCCGCGACCACCGGGCCGTGGGTGCCGAGCGCATCGAGTGCGCCTGCCAGCTTGTGCCCCGCGCGCGAGGCGTACCGGGGGTCGTCGTCGTCCGCCTGGACGACGACGTCGCGCTCGTCGGTCACCTGCGCGGCGCTCCGGGACACCGACGAGCCGTCGACGGTCACCCGACCGGCGGCGATCAGCTCCCCGGCCTGGCGGCGCGACCGGGCCAGGCCGCGGCGCACCAGCTCCGTGTCGAGGCGTGTGGTCACCGCGGGTCAGCCCTCGGCGTCGGCGAGCCGGTCCTGCAGGGCGCCGTGGACGGCGTCGAACACCGCGACGTGCTGGCGGAGCGGCTGGTCCTCGAGGCCCACCAGCGCGGACAGCGCCTGGTCGACGGCGTCGTCCGACGTCGACACGGGGTTCCCGATCTCGCTCACTGCGCCTCCTGACGACCTCGTGGCCCCGTGCGGCTCACGACGGTCTTCACCGGCGGAGCCCGACGGGCACTCGTGTGCCACGGGACGCGCCCACGCTACCTGGCGCAGGCCACACGTTCCTGCCGCCACACACAGCCGCGGGGATCAGTCGTGGACGAGATCGGTGGCCAGCTCCGGCACCGAGCCGGGGTCGATCTCCACGCCCTCGTCGACCGCCGCCCACGCCGCCGCGCACGCAGCACGGACGACGTCGAGGTGGTCCTCCACGGACGCGGGTGCAGCCCTGCCCAGCTCGAGCCGGCCGTCGACCACGCGGGCGGACGCGTCACGCACCTGCCACCAGCCGTCGGCACCCCGGTGAGGCTCGGGGTGGGCCACGAGCAGCGACCGCAGGTCGGCGCCGATCAGGTGCGGGCGCTCCCCCGGCGCCGCGAGCACGTCGTCGCGCGCCGAGCTCACCCCGGTAAGGACGTGCAGGCCGATGTAGCCACCCGCCCTCGCGCCCGCCAGGTCCGTGTCCAGACGGTCGCCGATGACCAGCGTCTCGCGCGCGCCGGCCCGTTCCACGGCCATCTGGTACATGGTGGGCGACGGCTTGCCCGCGCTGTCCGGCGCGACGCCGGTCGCCGCCTGCACCGCACCCACGAGCGAGCCGTTCCCGGGCGCGAACCCGCGCGCGGTCGGCAGGCTCAGGTCCAGGTTCGACGCCACGTGCCACGCCCCGCGACCGACGGCGTAGGCCGCCTCGGCCAGCTGCGGCCAGCCCACCTCCGGCGAGAAGCCCTGGGCCACTGCCGCAGGCTCGTCGTCGGCCGAGTGCACGACCTCGTACCCGGCGAGCCGCACCGCCGTGACCAGGCCTGCGCCGCCGACGACGAGCACCTTGGACCCGCGCGGCAACCGCGTCCGTAGCAACTGCGCCGCCGCCTGGGCCGCCGTCATGACCTCCGACGCGTGCGTGACGATGCCCAGGTCGGTCAGCTGGTCCGCGACCGACTCCGGCTCCCGGGACGCGTTGTTGGTGACGAACACCAACCGCATGCCCCGGTCACGCGCCGCGGTCAGTCCCTCGGCCGCTCCGTCGATCGGCTCGTGCCCGCGGTAGGCGACCCCGTCGAGGTCGACCAGCGCCAGGTCGAACCGGTCCGCGAGCGGTGTGTCCGAGCCGACGAGACCGCCCGTCACCGGCCGCCCTCCGCCTCGTCGCCCGCCGCGGTCTGCCCGTCCGACACGCCGGCGTCACCCGACTCCTCGCGGACGTCCTCGTCGTGCTCCGCTTCCTCCGAGCTCGGGTCCACAGCGTCGCTGTGGTCGTCGACGCTGTCGTCGTCGACCTCGGCATCCGGGTCGACGGCCCCCCCGACGGCCCGGTCCTCGGCCGGCTCGACCGGGTCGGTCGGCTCGAACGCGGCAGCGGCGTCCTCGTCGTACTCGCCGTCCTCGTCGCGCTCACTGAGGTCGAACGAGACCACGTCGTCCTCGATCTCGACGTCGCCGGCGGCCTCGTCGAGCTGGTCCTGCGTGTACGGCGCCAGCTCGGCGGCCGCGTCGTCGGCACGACCGGCGGCCTCGAGCGCCGACGCCCGAGCCTGGGCGACGCGCACCGCGACGAGCCCGGTCCCGGCCCGGACGGCAGGGGTCGAGAGCGCGGCGACGGCAGCCTCGGCCTGACCGAGATCCAGACGCGCACCGCTGACGACCATCGCGAGCTCGATCGTGGTGTCGGCGTCGAGTGTCGACGCCTCGGGCTCCTGCGCCAGAGCGAGAGCCCGCTCGGGCCGGCCCAGCCCACGTTCGCAGTCGGCCATGATCGCGAGGTGCTCCGACGAGCCGTTCAGACGCCGCACGGTGCGCAGCTCCCGCAGCGCCTCGGCGTACCGACCGGTGCGGTAGGCGGCCAGACCGGCCGCCTCGCGGACCACGTCCACGCGTCCCGCACGCCGGACCGCCGCCTGGGCGTGCTCGTACGCCAGCTCGGGGTCCGTGTCCAGGAGCCGGCCCACCATCACCAGGTGCCGGCCGACGCCGTCCGCGTTGTCCTTGCTGAGCGTGCGCAGCCGGCCCCGGACCGAGCGGTCGAGGTCGCTGAACACGACCTCCTCCGGGATCTCCGGGGCGACGGCGCGCTCCTCCTGCGGGGGCCGCGTCAGACGACGGTCGTCGTCGCTGCCCCGACGGTCCGTACCAGCGCCGTAGCCGCCGCTGGGGGCCGACCGGTCGTCCCGCACCGGCCGCCCGGCCGGGGGCCGACGATCACCGGTGGCGGGCCGGTCGGAGCGGCTGCCGCCAGCAGGCGGGCGTGACGAGGTGCGCTCCGTGCGGTCACCGTACGAGGGCCGCCGGTCGCCGGTCGCCGGTCGATCACCCGTGGGGCGTCGGTCGGCGCTGCGGTCTCCCGCGGGACGGCCCTGGCTCGCGCGGTCATCGGTCGGTCGACCGCCGGAACGGTCGCCGTAGGACGGCCGGTCACCTGACGGGCGGTCACCGTAGGACGGACGGTCTGCGCCGCGGGAACGGTCGCCGCCACCGGGACGGTCGCCGTAGGACGGTCGCTCCCGGCTCGTGCTGCGGTCACCACTGCCGGACCGGTCGCCGTAGGACGGGCGGTCACCGGACGGACGGTTGCCGTAGGTCGGGCGCTCGCCACCGCGGCTGCGGTCACCGCCACCGGACCGGTCGCCATACGAGGGGCGCTCTCCGGACGGACGGTCACCGTAGGCGGGACGTTCGCCACCGCGGCTGCGGTCACCGCCACCGGACCGGTCGCCATAGGACGGGCGGTCGCCCGAGGGGCGGTTGCCGTAGGCGGGGCGCTCGCCACCGGACCGGTCGCCATAGGACGGGCGATCGCCCGAGGGGCGGTTGCCGTAGGCGGGTCGGTCGCCACCGCGGCTGCGGTCGCCGCCACCGGACCGGTCGCCATAGGACGGGCGGTCGCCCGAGGGCCGGTTGCCGTAGGAGGGTCGGTCGCCGGCGGAACGGTTGCCGTAGGAGGGTCGGTCGCCGGCGGAGCGCTCACCCGAAGGGCGGTTGCCGGACGTGGGGCGGTCGCCACCGCGGCTACGGTCTCCACTGCCGGACCGGTCGCCGTAGGACGGGCGGTCGCCCGAGGGACGGTTGCCGTAGGCCGGACGTTCCCCACCGCGGCTGCGGTCGCCGCCGGACCTGTCGCCATAGGAGGGACGGTCACCGGACGGGCGGCTGCCGTACGTGGGCCGGTCCCCTCCGGGACGGCCGCCGTACGACGGGCGGTCACCGGAGCCGCCCCGGTCGCCGCCTTCGCTGCGGTTCCCATAGGCGGGACGGTCGCTCGAGGAGCGCGAGCCATAGCTAGGCCGGTCAGCGGAGGATCGGGCGCCGTAGGCAGGACGATCCTCACCCGCACGGTTGCCGTAGGCAGGACGATCCCCACCCGCACGGTTGCCGTAGGCAGGACGGTCGCCTCCGTAGGCGGGGCGGTCACCACCGCGGGCGTCGCCAGGGCGGCCACCCGACGTCGGACGGAAGCCGCGGTCGTTGCCGGCCGGGCGGCCGCCGGAGGAGGGCCGGTATCCGCGGTCCCCGCCGGAGCTGGAGGACGGTCGCGCATCGCGGCCGGCGTCGCGCTGTCCACCGGAGGCCGGTCGGCCGCCGCCGGAGTAGCCGCCGCCGCGCGGCGCACCGCTGCCGCCCTGCGAACCACGCGGACCTCGCGCCGGGCTGTTGCCGCCGTCGGGGCGGCCACGGTTGGCTCCACCCGACCGACCACGGTCGTCGGATGTGCCTCCGGCACGGTTCTCGCTGTTCATCTGTGTGCTCTCCTCGTCGCGATCGACCGCTCCATCGTCTCATCCCCCGCTCCGGGCGCTGAACGGCGGCGGACCAGGCCGCGCCGAACGGGCGGAGCGGAAATGAGACTGCGGCACTGCATGGTGATCAATACGTCCGACGTCGCACGTACAGAACATTGCTGGGAAAACAGAAGAAGCCACCCCCGTAGGGGTGGCTTCTCCTGAATGATGTCCGGCGGC
>NZ_CAURTV010000030.1:0-37976 GCF_963527515.1 uncultured Cellulomonas sp.
GCTGGCGGGAGATCCCGGCACCCGGTCCACCGCGCTCGGCCTCAACGGGGCCGCGAGCGGCGGCCGGTGGTCCCTGCTGCCCGCGCGCGAGCCCGACCCGACGCTGCGGGCGCACGCGCTGGCCGCGCAGCTGCTGGACCGGCACGGCATCCTCACCCGGGCCGTCGCCCCTGCCGAGGGCATCGGCTCCCGGTTCACCGACGTGTACCGGGTGCTCTCGGCGCTGGAGCAGGGCGGGCAGGTGCGGCGCGGCTACTTCGTGGAGCGCCTCGGCGGGTCCCAGTTCGCCCTCCCGGGCGCCGTGGACCGGCTGCGCGTCGACGCGCAGGTGGTCGAGCGGTCCGCCGACCAGGACGGCCCCACCGACCTGCAGGTCGTGGTGCTCGCGGCGACCGACCCCGCCAACCCCTACGGCGCCTCCCTGCCGTGGCCGGTGGCCGGTCCCGACCCGAGCGACGCCGGCGCCGGTCGGCACCGCCCGGGCCGCAAGGCGGGCGCCCTGGTGGTGCTGGTCGACGGCGCGCTCGCGCTCTACCTGGAGCGCGGCGGCCGCACCGTCCTGTCGTTCACCGCCGACGCAGCCGTCCTGTCCGCGGCGGCCCAGGGGCTCGCGTCGACCAGCCGGACGCGGCACACCGGCCGCCTCACGATCGTGCGCGTGGACGGGGTCGACGTCCTGGACGGCGCACTGCACGGCCCCCTCGGGCAGGCGTTCGTCGCGGCCGGGTTCGCGGCGACCCCCCGCGGGCTGCGCCTGCGGGGGCAGTCGTGAGCACGCGTGCCTGAGGGCGACATCCTGCGCCGGACGGCCGACCGGTTCGAGCTGGCGATCGGGGGCGGGGTGCTGGTGCGGTCCGACCTGCGCTGGCCGACCGCCGCGACCGTGGACCTGGTGGGCCGGACCGTGCTGGGGACGCGCTCCTACGGGAAGCACCTGCTGACGCGGTTCGACGACGGTCGCACCCTGCACACCCACCTGCGCATGGAGGGGTACTGGCGGATCGCGCGCACGGGCTCGCCCGAGGCGGCCGCCCGATCGCCGCAGGTCCGCGCGGTGCTGGCCACGCAGGAGTGGACCACCGTCGGCTACCACCTCGGCATGCTCGACGTGGTGCGCACCCGCGACGAGCACACGCTCATCGGCCACCTCGGCCCCGATCTGCTGGCCGAGACCGTGGACCTGGACGATGCCCTGCGCCGGTGGGGTCAGCGGGGGGCGACGCCGGTCGCGGAGGTGCTGCTCGACCAGACGGTCGTCGCCGGCATCGGCACGATCTTCGCGGCCGAGTCGCTCTTCCACGAGCGGCTGTGGCCGTGGACACCCGCCGACGCCGTCCCGGACCCGGCCCGGTTGCTGGGCGTGGCGCGCCGCCAGCTGCAGCGGGCCGTCGCGGAGGGACGCCCGCCGGGACACGTGCACGGTCGGGCGCGCCAGCCCTGCCACCGCTGCGGGCGACCGATCGCCGTCGGTCAGGCACGCAAGCCTCCGATGGAGCGGCCGATCTTCTACTGCCCCCGGTGCCAGCCGGACCCGGCCGCACGCTGACCGGAACGCGCAACGGCCCGCGGACGGATGTCCACGGACCGTGCAGGGTGACGAGCGGACATCGCTGTCCGTCATCGTGAGTGCTGCGCCGCAGCACCCGTCGATCGGACGGGCACTCCCCGTCCGATCCTCCAACGTCAGCCGATGGCGGCCAGCTCCGACCGCGACCGCGCCCACCCGGAGTCGACGGCACCGGCCACCGACGCCGCGAGGTCCGCAGGCACCGTGTCCGGGATCATCAGACCCTCGGCGACGGCGACGCGGTCACTGACCTCGCGCAGGACGAGCGACATCGGGACGTCGAGCGCCTCGCAGATGCTGTTCAGCAGCTCCGACGACGCTTCCTTCTGGCCCCGCTCCACCTCGCTCAGGTACCCGAGCGAGACACGGGCTGCCGACGACACCTCACGCAGGGTGCGCCCCTGGCGCTGTCGCGCGTCCCGCAGCACATCGCCGATCTCTCGACGGAGTACAACCATTCGGGCTCCCCCTCTCGCGTCGCGTGCCTCATCCATTCCGCGAGCCGGGGTCCTGTTCGGACCCGGCACGACGGGGACCCTGACTGCTCCAGAACCCGGCTGTCCCTTCGCCGGGAGGATTCCACCGTACCTTGCACCGCCGACACGCGACGGCAGGCGCCGTGCCGGGGGTCGAGTGCTCATCACGGTGGTTCCAACGATGACGCACCTCGCAGTGTTCCCGGTCGCGCGTCCGGGTGCGAGCAGGACGGCAGACATTCACCCCGGACGGCCGACGGCGTCGGCTCCCAGCGCCAGGACGGCGTCCACGGACAGCGACCGGACCTGGGCGCGCCCACCCGCCAGGTGCAGCGACCGCACCTGCGTGCCGGCGGGGGTGGACACGGCCACGTGGACGGTGCCGGGCGGCTGCCCGTCCTGCGGCTCGGGTCCGGCCACCCCGGTCGTCGCGAGGCCCACGTCCGCGCCCAGCCGCTCCCGCACGCCGAGCGCCATCGCCCGCGCCACGTCCGGGTCCACCGCGCCCCGGGAGGCGAGCAGCGCCGCGTCGACGCCGAGCAGCGTGCTCTTGAGGTCGGTCGCGTACGCCACGACCGCTCCCCGCAGGACGGCCGACGCCCCGGGGACGGCGACGAGCGTCGAGCACACGAGCCCGCCGGTCAGCGACTCGGCGACGGCCACCGTCCAGCCTCGTGCACCGAGCGCGGCGAGCAGGTCCGAGGCGACGGACACGTCACAGACCGGCGGCGGGGGGCCGGCTCGCGGTCCGGCGGATCCGCAGTCCCGTCCGTGCGTAGTCCAGGCCGGTCACCACGGTGACGGCGAGTGCGGCGGCCATGACGAGCACCGCCACGACGGAGACGGACCCGGGCAGCTGGTCCAGCGGGAGCAGGAAGAGGCCGATCGCCACGGACTGCAGGACGGTCTTCAGCTTTCCACCGCGCGAGGCGGGCAGCACCACGTAGCGCAGGAGGAGGAACCGCATGGCGGTGATGCCGAGCTCGCGGACCAGGATGACGACGGTGACCCACCACGGCAGGTCGCCGAGCGCGGACAGCAGGACGAGCGCGGTCCCGATCAGGACCTTGTCCGCGATGGGGTCCAGCAG
Source organism: uncultured Cellulomonas sp. (assembly GCF_963527515.1). Lineage (NCBI taxonomy): Bacteria > Bacillati > Actinomycetota > Actinomycetes > Micrococcales > Cellulomonadaceae > Cellulomonas > uncultured Cellulomonas sp. Next base: position 3,134 of record NZ_CAURTV010000030.1, read on the forward strand.
CTTGCCGAGGTCGGTGACCTGGCCGGAGCGCCGGGCGAGCCAGCCGTCGAGGCGGTCCGTCGAGGCCGCGACCACGAAGAGCAGCGTGGCGACCAGCCGACCTGCGGTGCTGTGTCCTCCGTCGGCCAGCAGCGCCCAGGCGAAGAACGGCACCAGCCCGATGCGCAGCACCGTGACCATGTTCGCCACTGTCCAGGCGGAGGGCACGGGAGGTACGGCTTCGACCACCCGGACAGCCTAGAGGGGCGCGGGAGATGCCTCGTTCACCACATAGAGTCCGCACGTGACCCGCCACGCTCGCGCCGGCCGACGCTCCCCCGTCGTCGTCGGCCTCGGGATCCTCCTGCTGCTCGTCGCGAGCCTCGGTGCGGTGGCCGCAGCCCTCCGACCGTGGGAGGCACGGGAGGCTGCCGGGCCCGTCGGCGAGCCGACCGCGCCGGTGCAGAGCGCGGAGGCCACGCCGACACCGACGCCCACCCCGACGCCCGACCCCGACGCGGAGTTCTCGATCGTCGCCACCGGTGACGTCCTCCCGCACCTGCCCGTCCTGGCGAGCGCGCGCACCAGCGACGGCGGCTACGACTTCGCACCGGTGCTCGGCCCGATGGACCCGTGGATCCAGGGTGCGGACCTCGCACTGTGCCACCTGGAGGTGGCGGTCACCCCGCCCGGCACCTCGCCCAGCGGCTACCCGCTGTTCGGCACGCCCCCGCAGATCGCCGCCTCGCTGCAGGCGCAGGGCTGGGACGGCTGCTCGACGGCCTCGAACCACTCGGTCGACCGCGGGTTCCCCGGCGTGACCGCCACGCTCGACGCGCTCGATGCCGCCGGTCTCGGGCACGTCGGCACGGCCCGGAGCGCTGTCGAGCAGTCCCAGCCGCAGGTCTACACGCTCGAGCGCGCCGGCCGGACGGTGCGGGTCGCGCACGTCGCCGCGACCTACGGCACCAACGGCATGCCGGTCGACGCGGACAAGCCCTGGTCGGTGAACCTCATCGACGTCCCTGCCATGGTGGCGCAGGCGACCGCTGCCCGGGCGGCCGGAGCGGACCTCGTGGTGGCGAGCATCCACTGCTGCGTGGAGTACCGCACGGAGCCGACGCCCGAGCAGGTGGCCATCGACCAGCAGCTGGCGGACTCCGGCGTGTTCGACCTGGTGATCGGCCACCACGCTCACGTCCCGCAGCCGGTCGTGCTGCTCGGTGGCGGTCCCCGCGGCGAGGGCATGTGGGTGGCGTACGGGCTCGGCAACTACGTGTCGAACCAGGACGGCGAGTGCTGCTCGCCGAGCACGTCCTCCGGTCTGCTGCTCACCGCGCACGTGGTGGCCACGGGCGCGTTCGCCGCCGAGGGTCGACCCGCCGGTCCGGCGCGGGTCACCGGCGTGGAGTGGACACCGATCACGGTCGACCGCCTAGCGGGCCACCGGGTGCACGCCCTGGCCGACATCGCCGGTGGCACCGGCACCCTCAGCGCGGCGCAGGTGGCGGACCGCACCGCGGCCGTGGTCGCCGCGGCGGGGACCCAGGCGCCACAGCGCAGCACCCCGCTCACCCCGACCGGCCCTCCGCCGGTCGTCGTGCCGCGCGTCAGCGGCTGATGTCGCCCGGCTGCGCGCTGCCGTACAGCCAGCCCTGCCCGTAGCGCCAGCCGTTGCGGTGCAGGTACTCGGCCTGCTCCTCGTGCTCGATGCCCTCGGCGATCGTCACCATCGCCAGCTCCCGCGCCAGCGCGCCGAGCGCCCGGGCCACCTTGCCGGCGGTCGGGTCCTCCGGGATGCCTGAGGTGAACGACATGTCGAGCTTCACGCCGGCCACCGGCAGGTCCCGCAGGTAGGACAGCGGCGAGACCCCGGTGCCGAAGTCGTCGAGCAGGATCGGCACGCCCGCCGCCGAGAGCTGCGTGAGCTCGTGCCGGATGCGCGTGCCGGACGCCACGAGGGACGACTCGGTGAGCTCGACCACGATCCGGCCGGCGGTGAGCCGGTGCCGGGAGATCTCCGACAGGAGCGTCGTCGCGAACTCCCCGTCGCCCAGCTGGTCGGCGGAGACGTTCACCGACACCCACCGCGTCCGGTCCTGCAGGCCAGCGACGAACTCCACGACGCGTGTCGCCACCAGCTGGCCGAGCGCGACCGACATGCCCGCCTCCTGGATCAGGGACAGGAACGACGCGGGCAGCAGCAGGCCGCGACGCGGGTGCTCCCAGCGCACGAGCGCCTCGTAGCCGACGACCCGGGCGTCGGACAGGTCGACGATCGGCTGGTAGTGGACCACCAGCTGGTCCTGCGAGATGGCGAGGCTGAGCTCGCGGTGCAGGTCGGAGGCCGACCCCATCGTCATGGAGGCCTCGTAGACCTCGGTGCGTCCGCGCCCCGACCCCTTCGCGCGGTAGAGCGCGGCGTCGGCGGCGGCGAGCAGGCCGGGAGCGCCCCCCTCGATCGTCTCCGGGTCGGCCAGGGCGATACCGATGCTGGCGTTCACGGTCAGGCGGCGTCTGCCCACGCGGACGGGCTCCAGCAGACCGGCGTGGATCGCCCCGGCCACCTCGAACACGGCCCGCGGGCCGTCGAGGTCCTGCACGACGACCACGAACTCGTCACCGCCGAGGCGGGCGACCGTGCCGCGGCGCGCGGTGGCGGCACGCAGCACACCGGCGACGTGGACGAGCACCTCGTCGCCGGCGGCGTGGCCGTACCTGTCGTTGATCTCCTTGAACCCGTCGAGGTCGCACGCCAGCACCGCCACCCGGTCGACGACGCCGGGCTGCTCGAGCACCGACTGCAGCACCTCCTGCAGCAGCGTCCGGTTGGCCAGGCCGGTGAGCGGGTCGTGCATCGCGCGATGGGTGAGCATCTCGGCCTGCAGGCGGGACTCCGTCGAGTCGCGCACCTGGACCACGAAGTGGTCGGGCGCACCGGTCGGCGTCCGAACCAGGGCGGCGTCGAGGGCCACCCACACCTCGTGCCCGTCGGCCCGCTGATAGCGCTTCTCGAGGGAGAACCGGTGCTGGCCGCCACCGAGGAGCCGGTCGACCTCGAGCCGCTCGGCGGGGCGGCCCTCGGGTGTGCTGAGGTCCTCCATGCGGTACCCGCGCAGGGCGCCCACGCTGGTGCCCAGGAGCTCAGCGAACGCCGCGTTCGCCTCGACGATCCGCCACTCCAGGTCCACCAGCGCCATGCCGATGGGCGCGTTCTCCATGGCGACCCGGAACTGCATCTCGCTGCGCGTCAGGGCGGCCTCGACCTCGCGCCGGCCCGTCACGTCGACCAGCGTCGTCAGCACCGCGGCCGCGTCGCCGTCGCCCGCCGGCACCAGCTGGCTGGCCACCTGCACCATCCGCGCCTGCGTGGTGTCGGTACCGGGCAGCGCGACGCCGACCAGCTCGGAGTCGACGGTCCACCCCGCGCGCGCGACGCCGGAGCGGTGGCCCAGGACGGCCGACGGGTTCATGGCCAGGCCCATCTCGTTGACCAGGACGACCGGGAGGTCGGCCACCGACCGGCCCACGGACGAGGCGGCGTCGATGCCGAGGATGGCCGCGGCGCGGTCGGAGATGTCGAGCACCCGACCGGACAGCGACTGGACGAGCACGCCCTCCTTGGTCACCGCCTGCAGGGCGTCGTAGCGGTGCCGCAGCTCGCGCGACAGCTCCAGCAGCTCGTTGGCGCGACGCACCTGGGCACGCTGCCTGCCGAGCAGGATGAGGACGGCGACGAGCGCGACGATGGCGACGGCGGCGATGATCGCACTGACGACCCCCCAGGGGCCGGAGAACGGGGTGCTCACCGACCCCCGCCGGACCAGCGGCCGGCGTCGTCCTCCTCTGCGCCGTCGAAGTAGTCCGTCGCCACCGGGGGCTCGCCCGGCAGGGCGCCGTCCGCACCCATGGCGTACGGGTCGTCCTCCTCGGTCCCCGGTGCACCGCGCAGCATGGCGAGCGTGCCCGGCAGGTCGTCCGCCTGCACGAGGACCTCGCGGGCCTTGGACCCCTCCGACGGGCCGACGATCTCCCGGGACTCGAGCAGGTCCATCAGGCGGCCGGCCTTGGCGAAGCCGACCCGCAGCTTGCGCTGGAGCATCGACGTCGACCCGAACTGCGTGGTGACCACCAGCTCGGCGGCCTGCAGCAGGAGGTCCAGGTCGTCGCCGATGTCCTCGTCGACCTGCTTCTTCACCGGTGCGACCACCACGTCGTGGCGGTACATCGGCTTGAGCTGCTTCTTCACGTGCTCGACGACCGCGTGGATCTCCGACTCGGACACCCAGGCGCCCTGCGTACGCATCGGCTTGGCGGCGCCCATCGGCAGGAAGAGCGCGTCGCCCTGCCCGATGAGCTTCTCGGCGCCCGGCTGGTCGAGGACCACCCGGGAGTCGGTCAGCGAGCTGGTCGCGAAGGCCAGCCGCGACGGCACGTTGGCCTTGATGAGGCCGGTGACCACGTCCACGCTGGGGCGCTGGGTGGCCAGGACCAGGTGGATGCCGGCCGCACGCGCCAGCTGGGTGATCCGCTGGATCGAGGCCTCGACGTCGCGCGGCGCCACCATCATGAGGTCGGCCAGCTCGTCGACGACGACCAGCAGGTACGGGTACGTGGCGATCTTGCGCTCGGAGCCCGGCAGCGGCTTGACCTTGCCCGCCCGCACGGCGGTGTTGAAGTCGTCGATGTGCTTGAACCCGAAGTTCGCCAGGTCGTCGTAGCGCGCCTCCATCTCGCGCACCACCCACTCGAGCGCCTCGGCGGCCTTCTTCGGGTTCGTGATGATGGGGGTGATGAGGTGCGGGATGCCCTCGTAGACCGTCAGCTCCACGCGCTTGGGGTCGACGAGCACCATGCGGACCTCGTCGGGCGTCGCGCGCATGAGGATCGAGACGATCATCGAGTTGACGAAGCTCGACTTGCCGGCGCCGGTGGCCCCGGCCACCAGCAGGTGCGGCATCTTGGCGAGGTTGGCCGTGACGTAGCCACCCTCGACGTCCTTGCCGACGCCGATCACCATGGGGTGCTCGGTCCGCTTGGCCGCGCTGGAGCGCAGGACGTCGCCCAGCGACACGGTCTCGCGGTCGGTGTTGGGGATCTCGATCCCGATCGCGGACTTGCCGGGGATCGGGGACAGGATGCGGACGTCCGCGCTGGCCACGGCGTAGGCGATGTTCTTGCTCAGGGCGGTCACCCGCTCGACCTTGACCGCCTGGCCGAGCTCCACCTCGTAGCGCGTCACCGTCGGGCCACGCGTGAACCCGGTGACCTGGGCGTCGATCTCGAACGCCTCGAGCACCGAGGTCAGCGACTCGACGACGCGGTCGTTGGCCGCGGATCGCACCTTGTGCGGCGCGCCCTTGGCCAGGACGTCGTCCGCGGGCAGCGAGTACAGGACGTCTCCGCCGAGCATCGGCTGCTCGCCGCGCGGCACCGGGGTGGTCTCGGGAGCGGTCAGCGGTCGCTTGGTGGCCACGACCGTGGTCGGGACCGTGTCCGGCGCGGCGTCGCGGGCGGCCTGCGCGTCGGCCTCCGCCTCGGCCGCGGCGACGATGGCCGCGCGCGCGAAGGCCTCGTCGCCGTCATACCCGTCGAGCCGGGTGTCCTCGGGTGCGTCCACCTCCTCGGCACGCTTGCGCCGGCGGCCGAGGAGACCGCGCTTCGGCGCCGCCTCGATCTCGGGGACCGCGGTGTGCAGGGCGGTGATGACCAGCGGGGCGTCGTCCTCCGCGTCCTCGGGCGCGGTGCGGTGGTTGCCCGTGAGCCTGTCGTACACCCCGCGCAGCCGCGGGACGATCTGGTGCACGGGTGTCGCGGTGACCACCAGGATCCCGAAGAACGCCAGCAGGACCAGCAGCGCGACGGCGACCCCGGCGGTGAGCAGGCTGGCGACCGGGGTGCCGACGAGGAACCCGACGATCCCGCCGGCCGCGCGCAGCGCCGCGAAGTCGTCCGTGCCGGGCAGACCCGCACCGATCTGGACCAGCCCGCAGACGGCGAGGGTGTTGGCGCCGAGCCCGATGACGATCCGGCCGTTGGCCTCCACGCGCTCCGGGTGGCGCATGAGCCGCAGCGCGAGCCCGAGCAGGACCAGCGGCACCGCGACGCCGACCTTCCCGAACGTCCCTGCCACGACGTTGTGCACGACCGTGCCGGCGGTGCCCGACAGATCCCACCACTCGCGCGCGGCGACGACGATCGCCAGCGCGAGCAGCGTGAACGCGAGGCCGTCGCGGCGGTGGGAGGGATCGAGGTCCCGCGCGCCCCTGCCGACGCGGCGGGCCGTGCCCCCGACCAGGTGGGCCGCGCCCATGAACACACCCTTGACGATGCGCACGGGGAGAGCCGGTCGGGGAGGCGGCGGGGCCGGCCTGCGCCCCTGCGGGCGGGAGGATCCGGTGGGCTTGCCCGTGGCGCGCGACGTCGCCGGCGCACCGGAGCGGGCGCGAGGTGTGGACGTGCGAGTCGCCATGGTCCTCAAAGTAGTCGGGGCTCCGCGCGACACGGCCGCGGAGCGCCGCGTGTCGGGCGCGTGTTCACCCGAGGAGCAGGCCGACTCCCAGCGTCACGACGCCGGCCGCGAGGAGCACGCCGCCGACGCCGAGCAGCGCCACGGCACCGTCGGGCCGCTCCCGGCCGCGTCCCATCGCCGCGAAGAAGAGCCCGCCCGACCGGAAGAAGCTCTTCTGGAGCTCGGTCGCCTGCTCCCTGCCGGTGACGACCCGGAGCAGGCACGCACCCCCGGACTCGATCGCACCACCGACAGGGCCACGATCCCCGCGGTGACGCGCAGCGGTACGTCCGGGTGCTGCTCTCGTCGCGGGGCCGGCGATCCTGCGCGGCTGACGGCTGTCGGTGGTGCGTGCCACGGTGGTGCCATGCCCGTGACCCGACGGCAGGTGCTCAGGTACCGCGTGCACGCACAGCAGCTCGACCGCGCCGAGCGGGCGGGACGCTCCCCCGACGACGCCGCGATCCTCGACCTCGGCGTGCAGGACACCGGGCCCGACGGGTCGCTGTGGGCGCTGGCCGTGCGCGGCGTGCCGGTGACGGCCCGGGACTGGCCACGGGAGCTGGCGCTGGCGTGGACCGTCCGGGGCGCCCCGCACGCGTACCGGCGTGCCGACCTGCGCGCGGTGGAGAAGGCGCTGCGTCCCTACTCGGAGACCGACGCAGCCAAGCGGGTGATCACCGCGGCGGCACCGCTCGCCGACGCCGGGATACCCGTCCTCGACGCGCTCGCCACGGTGTCCCGCACCATGCGCGAGGTCGTAGACGAGCCGCTGGTCAAGGGCGAGCTGTCCACGCGGATGACGGCCGAGGTGGGTGAGCCGTACGTGCGCTGGTGCGCGGGGTGCCGCGCGACGCACATGTACGAGATGACGTTCCGGCTGGCCGCCCTGCACGCCGGGCTGGAGCTGGAGCCCGGCACCTCTCCCCCGGTGCTCCGCCGCATCCCGCGCTGGCCGGCCGGTCAGGTGGGGGTGCTCGACCGGCCGACGGAGGGCGACGACGGCCGTCTGGACCTGGTGCGCGGCCTCCTGCACCTGCTCGGACCGACGACGCCCCGGCAGGCGGCCGTGTACCTCGACTCGACCGTCCGGGACGTCACCGCGCGGTGGCCCGACGACGCGGTGGAGGTCGAGGTCGACGGTGTGCGCGCGAGCATGCTCGACGCCGACCTGGCCGCCCTCGAGGATCCGCCGGACGAGCCGGTCGTCCGGCTGCTCGGCCCGTACGACCTGTACCTGCAGAGCCGCGACCGGAACCTGGTGGTCCCCGACAAGGCGCACCACAAGGCGCTGTGGCCCACGATCGGCCGGCCCGGCGGGGTGCTGGTGGACGGCGACGTCGTCGGCACGTGGCGGCCGCGGGCGAAGGCGTCGACGCTCGCCCTGGAGCTGGACCCCTGGGTGCCGTGGTCGGCGACGACGAGGGACGCCGTCGAGGTCGAGCACGCACGGCTGGCGCGGTTCAGAGGCGTGACGCCGGCCTGACCGGCCCTGCCGGTCACGCCGGTCGGGTGAACCGGGACTCTGCCCGCACACGGGCCCCGGACCCGGTGCGACGCTCTGGCCATGCCCGAGACGACCCGGCACCACCCGCTGCACCCGCTGCACCGGCTGCGCTGGCTGTCCGGCGAGGGCGCCTTCTACGCCGCGCTCGTCGCCACCGGGCTGACCCTCGTCGCGCTCGTGTTCGGCTTCGTCGACGCGCTCGACTTCATGGATCCGCGCACCGAGTACTGGCGGCCTGCGCACGCCGCCGCGGTCGGCGCGGCAGCACCCGCAGCTGTCTCGGCGCTCGTCGCCGCTGTCGCCGGGGTGCGCGCGGCCGCGGAACGACGCCGACCGGGCTGGGCCGTCGCCGCCGCCTGCGTGGCGATCTGCGCCGGGACCGTCTCGGCCCTGGTCCTCAGCACCCGCTGACCACCGCTACCGGGCGTGTCGGTGCCCCGTCCTACGGTGGCGTCATGAGCTGTCCGGCCCACCCTCACACGTCCACCGGGACCTGCCCATGAGCCGCCGCGGCTGGCTGCTGCTCGTCACGGTCGGCGTCATCTGGGGCATCCCCTACCTGCTCATCAAGATCGCCGTCACCGACGTCTCGCCGGTGATGGTCGTGTTCGTGCGGACGGCGCTCGGCGCCCTGCTGCTGCTGCCGTTCGCGCTGCGCGGCGGTGGTCTGCGCGTCCTGCGCGGTCGCTGGCGGGCCGTCCTCGGGTTCGCGGTGCTGGAGATCGTCCTGCCGTGGATCCTGCTGTCCCACGCCGAGGTCACCCTGTCCAGCTCGACCACCGGCCTCCTCGTCGCCACGGTCCCCATCGCCGCGGTGGTCCTCGGGCGGCTCGTCGGCGACCGCCGTCCGGTCGCCGCGATCCGGTGGATCGGGCTGCTGGTCGGGCTCGGCGGCGTGGCGCTGCTCCTCGGACCGGGCGCCGCGGGCGGAGACCCGTGGGCCGTCGCCCAGGTGCTGCTGGCCGCGCTGGGCTACGCGTCGGCGCCGATCATCGCGGACCGCGCGCTCCGGGACGTGCCGGCGATCCCTCTGACGGCCACCTGCCTGGGCCTGACCGCGCTGGGGTACGCGCCGGTCGTGCTGCTGACCGGTCCGCACCCGTGGCCGCCGGTCGACGCGGTGCTCGCCCTCGCCGGACTGGGCGCCCTGTGCACCGCCCTGGCGTTCGTCCTGTTCTTCCAGCTGATCGTCGAGGTCGGTGCGGCCCGCTCCACCCTCGTCGCGTATCTCAACCCCGTCGTCGCCGTCGCGCTCGGCGCCCTCGTGCTCGACGAGGCGATCACCGCCGGAGTCCTCGCTGCGACGGCGCTGATCCTGCTCGGCTCCGCAGCAGCCTCGCGGCGGCCACGGGAGGCCACGCAGCAGGACGTCCCACCGACGCCCGACGAGGCGGTCACGGCCGACGACGCCGCCCGCGTCACGCCAACCTGAGACCAGATGCGACCACGGCCCCGCCCTGGCGAGCAGGACGGGGCCGTGCGGATCGGGCCGGTCAGGCCTCGACGACCACCGGGATGATCATCGGGCGGCGACGCAGGCGGTTGGACACCCAGCGGCCGACCACCCGGCGGATCACCTGCTGGAGCACGTGCGCATCGGAGTTGCCGTTGCGCGCCGACTCCTCCAGCGCCGCGGTGAGCTCGGGCAGGATGTCGTCGAACACGGCGTCCTGCTCGGCGAACCCGCGGGCGTGGATCTGCGGACCGGCCAGCACCTTGCCGTCGGTCGAGCTGACCACCGCGAAGATCGAGATGAACCCCTCGTCGCCGAGGATCCGGCGGTCCTTGAGCTCGACCTCCGTGATCTCCCCGACGCTGGACCCGTCGACGTAGACGTACCCGCACGGCACGGCGCCGACGATGCGCGCGCGGCCGTCGACCAGGTCGACCACCACGCCGTCCTCGGCGAGCACCACGCGGTCCGCCGGGATGCCGGTCTGCACCGCGAGCGCGGCGTTGGCCACCAGGTGCCGGATCTCGCCGTGCACCGGCATGACGTTGCGCGGCTTGATGATGTTGTAGCAGTACAGGAGCTCGCCGGCGCTGGCGTGGCCGGAGACGTGCACCTTGGCGTTGCCGGAGTGCACCACGCGCGCACCGAGGCGGGTCAGGCCGTTGATCACGCGGAAGACGGCGTTCTCGTTCCCGGGGATCAGCGACGACGCCATGATCACGGTGTCGCCGGGGCCGACCGAGACCTTGTGGTCGTTGTTGGCGATCCGGGACAGCGCGGCCATCGGCTCGCCCTGCGACCCGGTGCACATGAGCACGATCTCGTCGTCGCGCAGGGTGTCGACCTGCTTCTGGTCGATCAGCACGCCCTCGGGCACCTTGAGGTAGCCGAGGTCCGCGGCGATGCCCATGTTGCGCACCATCGAGCGCCCGACCAGGGCGACCCGGCGGTTGTGCGTGTAGGCCGCGTCGAGCACCTGCTGGACGCGGTGCACGTGGGACGCGAACGACGCGACGATGATCCGCTTGGTCGAGTCGGCGAAGACCTGGTCGAGCACCGGCCCGATCCCGCGCTCCTGCGCGACGAACCCGGGCACCTCCGCGTTCGTGGAGTCGACCATGAACAGGTCGACGCCCTTCTCGCCGAGGCGGGCGAACGCGCGCAGGTCGGTGATCCGGCCGTCGAGCGGCAGCTGGTCCATCTTGAAGTCGCCGGTGTGCAGCACGGTGCCGGCGGCGGTGTGCACCGCGACCGCGAGCGCGTCGGGGATCGAGTGGTTCACCGCGATGAACTCGCACTCGAAGCCGCCGAACGTTGCGGTCTGCCCCTCGCGCACCTCGCGCATGACGGGCTGGATGCGGTGCTCCTTGAGCTTGGCGTCGATGAACGCCAGCGTCAGCTTGGACCCGACCAGCGGGATGTTCTTGCGCAGGCGCAGCAGGTACGGCACCGCGCCGATGTGGTCCTCGTGGCCGTGCGTGAGGATGATCGCCTCGATGTCGTCCAGGCGGTCCTTGATGTACTCGAAGTCGGGCAGGATCAGGTCGACGCCGGGCTGGTGGTCCTCGGGGAACAGGACGCCGCAGTCGATGATGAGCAGGCGGCCGGCGTGCTCGAGCACGGCCATGTTGCGGCCGACCTCGCCGAGCCCGCCCAGGGCGACGACGCGCAGGGCGCCGGCGGCGAGGGCCGGGGGCAGGGTGAGCTCGGGGTGCGGGTGACTCATGGGACTCCTGGTGGGATCAGATGCGATCGCCGACGATGACATCGAGCAGCCCGGCGGCCCGCAGGCCGTCGCGGACCAGCGCGAGCTCGTCGTCGTGCGCGGGGACGAGCGGGAGGCGCACCGAGCGCTCGGGCAGGACGCCCAGCACCTGGAGCGCGGCCTTCGCGGCGACGGCCTGGAAGCCGGCACCGTTGAGTGCGTCGATCGCGGGAATGATCGATCGGAAGATGCGGAGCGCCTCGGCGTGGTCGCCGGCGTCGAACGCGGCGACGATGTCGGACAGCTGCCGGCCGACGACGTGGCCGCAGACGCTGACGATGCCGGCGCCCCCGTGCGCCAGGAGGGCCAGCAGCGCGCTGTCGTCACCCGAGTACCAACCCAGCCCCGTGGCGGCGATGGCCTTCGCGGCGGCATAGGTGTCGCCGCCGGCGTCCTTCATGGCGACGACGCGGTCGTGGGCTGCCAGGGCCGCGATGGTGGCGGGAGCGAAACGCACCCCGGTCCGGCCGGGGACGTCGTAGAGCATGACCGGCAGCGGGGTGGCGTCGGCGATCGACTCGACGTGCCGGCGGACACCCTCCTGCGAGGGCCGCGAGTAGTACGGGCTGACGACCAGCAGGCCGTGCGCGCCGGCCTCGGCCGCCTGCTCCGCCATCCGGACCGCGTGCGCGGTGTCGTTGGACCCGGCGCCGGCAAGGATCCAGGCACGGTCACCGACGGCCTCGACGACCGCCTGCACCAGCTCCGCCTTCTCGGGCGCGTGCGTGGTGGACGCCTCACCGGTGGTGCCGTTGAGCACCAGCCCGTCGTTGCCGTGGTCCACCAGGTGGGTCGCCAGCTGCACCGCCTGCGCGAGGTCGACGGACCCGTCCGCCGTCATCGGCGTGACCATCGCGGTGAGCACGGACCCGAACGGTCGGGTGGACGTGGAGGTGCGCGGCATGGGGCCACGGTACCGCCCCGGGCGTGCTCGCCGTCCGGTCGATCCGCGCCTCAGGCGCGCAGGTACGTCTCGAACCGGTAGCGCGTCCCGCCGACCGCCGAGATGTGCCAGCCGCGGTCCGGGTCGACGCCTGCGCGGCGCCACGTCCCCGGCTCCAGCGCGGGAGCGCGGGTGCCCGCACCGACGTCGAGCGAGACGACGGTGACCTCGACGCGGGTAGCCCGGGGCAGCAGCTCCGTGTAGACCTGCCCGCCCCCGATCACCCAGGCGTCGCGGTCCCCGACCAGCCGCAGGGCCTCGTCGATCCCGTGCGCGACGAGCGCGCCGGCGGCCTCGAACCCGGGCGTGCGCGTGAGGACGATGTTGTCGCGGCCGGGCAGCGGCCGGAACCGCGCGGGTAGCGACGCCCACGTGGCACGGCCCATGATCACCGGGTGCCCGCGCGTGAGGTCGCGAAAGTGCGCGAGGTCCTCCGGGACGTGCCACGGCAGCGTGCCGTCCCGCCCGATGACACCGGTCGGGGTCTGGGCCCAGACGAGGGCCAGGCTCACACGGCCACCGGGGCCTTGATGGCCGGGTGGTACTGGTAGTCGAGCACCCGGACGTCGTCGAACGTGTAGTCGAACAGCGAGTCGGCCCGGCGCAGCTCCAGCCGGGGTGCCGGATAGGGCGTCCGGCTGAGCTGCTCGCGGACCTGGTCGACGTGGTTGTCGTAGATGTGGCAGTCGCCCCCGGTCCACACGAAGTCGCCGACCTCGAGACCGACCTGCTGGGCGACCATGTGGGTGAGCAACGCGTACGACGCGACGTTGAACGGGACCCCGAGGAACAGGTCCGCCGACCGCTGGTAGAGCTGGCAGGAGAGCCGGCCGCCGGCGACGTAGAACTGGAAGAACGCGTGGCAGGGCGCGAGCGCCATCGAGGGGATGTCGGCCACGTTCCAGGCGGAGACGATGTGCCGGCGCGAGTCGGGGTCGCGGCGCAGGTTCTCCAGCAGCTGGGTGATCTGGTCGACGTGGCCGCCGTCGGGCGTCGGCCAGCTGCGCCACTGCACGCCGTAGACGGGACCCAGCTCGCCGTCCGGGCCGGCCCACTCGTCCCAGATGGTGACCTTGTTCTCGCGCAGGTACGCGACGTTGGACTCGCCGCGCAGGAACCAGAGCAGCTCGTGGACGATCGAGCGCAGGTGCACCCGCTTGGTCGTGACCAGCGGGAAGCCGGCCGACAGGTCGAACCGCATCTGGTGACCGAACACGCTGCGGGTCCCCGTCCCGGTCCGGTCCGCCTTGGGGGTGCCCGTCTCGAGCACGAGCCGGAGGAGGTCCTCGTACGGGGAGGGCACAGGCGCGTCCGTCATGGCGTCATCGTAGGTCGCGGCCGGACCGACCTCCGTGCGGCGACGCGGTGCGGACGCGATACTCCTGGGTATGACGCCGCCGTCCCTGCCGCCCACCGTCGCCGCCCACGTGCCCACGGGGCTCCTGATCGGCGGGGCGTGGCGACCCGCGAGCACCGGGCGCACGTTCGAGGTCGCGGACCCGGCCACCACCGAGACGCTGTTCGACGTCGCCGACGGGGGCGAGCAGGACGCGCTCGACGCGCTCACGGCCGCCGACGCCGCGTTCCCCGAGTGGCGCGCGACCGCCCCCCGCGTCCGGGCCGAGCTCCTGCGCGCCGTCTACGAGACCCTCACCGCCCGCACGGAGGACATCGCCGCCCTGGTGACCGCCGAGGGTGGCAAGCCGCTCGCCGAGTCCCGCGCCGAGGTCGCGTACGGCGCCGACTACGTCCGGTGGTACTCCGAGCAGGCGGTCCGGTTCGACGGGCTGGCCCGACGCGCGCCGTCGGGGGGGAACCACCAGCTGGTCCTGCGGCGACCGGTCGGCCCCGCGCTGCTGATCACCCCGTGGAACTTCCCGATCGCGATGATCGCCCGCAAGGTCGCCCCCGCGTTGGCCGCCGGGTGCACGGTCGTCATCAAGCCGGCGCAGCTGACCCCGCTGACCACCGCATACGTCGCGGAGATCATCCGCGAGGAGCTCGAGGGCCGCGGCCTGCCGACCGGGGTCATCAACGTGGTGCCGTCGGCGTCGGCGCGGACGATCTCCGGTCCCCTGCTGGCCGACCCCCGGCTGCGCAAGCTGTCGTTCACCGGCTCGACGGAGGTCGGCTCCGCGCTGCTCAAGGCGTCGGCGGACAACGTGCTGCGCACGTCCATGGAGCTGGGCGGCAACGCGCCGTTCCTGGTGTTCGAGGACGCGGACATCCCCGCGGCGGTGCAGGGGGCCGTGCAGGCCAAGATGCGCAACGCCGGGCAGACCTGCGTGGCCGCCAACCGGTTCCTCGTGCACGCCTCGGTCGCCGAGGAGTTCACCGCCGGGCTCACCGAGGCGTTCGAGCGCCTGGTGGTCGGGCACGGCGCCGACGAGGGCACCACGGTCGGCCCGCTGATCGAGGCGTCGGCCGTGGACCGCGTGGAGGAGGTCGTGACCGAGGCCGTTGACGCCGGCGCCCGCGTCCGGATCGGCGGTGACCGGCCGAAGAGGCCCGGCTACTTCTACGCGCCGACCGTGCTGGACCGGGTGTCGGCGGACCTGCGGGTGATCACCGAGGAGACGTTCGGCCCGGTCGCCCCCGTGGTGACGTTCGGCTCGGAGCAGGAAGTGGTCGCGCTGGCCAACTCCACACCGTTCGGGCTCGTCGCCTACGCGTACACGCGGGACATCGCCCGCGTCATGCGGCTGGCGGAATCGGTGGAGACCGGGATGCTCGGCGTGAACCGCGGGCTCGTGTCGGACGCGAGCGCACCGTTCGGGGGCGTGAAGTCCTCGGGGCTCGGTCGCGAGGGCGGAGAGGCCGGGCTCGAGGAGTATCTCGACAGCGTGTACGTGGCGATCTAGGGCGGCCCGCCTGTGTCACAGTGGCCCGCGTGACACGGGACGACGAGGGACGGGCAGCCGTCCGGCAGGCCGTCTCCGTCTCGCTGGCCACCGGCCTGTACGGCGTCTCGTTCGGCGCGCTCGCCGTCGCCGCCGGCCTGTCGGTCCCGCAGGCGATGGCCCTCAGCCTGCTCATGTTCTCGGGCGGCTCGCAGTTCGCCTTCGTCGGCGTCGTCGGCGCGGGTGGTCTGCCCGGAGCCGCCATCGCGACCGCCGGGCTGCTCGGGATCCGCAACGGGCTGTACGGACCGCAGGTGGCCCCACTGATCGACTCCCGCGGCTGGCGCCGCCCGCTGGCTGCGCACCTGACCATCGACGAGTCGACCGCCGTCGCCACCGCGCACCAGGCGCCCCACGCGGCGCAGCTCGGGTTCTGGTGGACCGGTGCCGGGGTGTTCGTCCTCTGGAACGCCTTCACCCTGGTCGGGGCGCTCGCCGGCGACCGGATGGGTGACCCGCGGACGTACGGTCTCGACGCCGCCGCGGCGGCCGCGTTCCTGGCGCTGGTCTGGCCGCGGGTCACCGGCCCGCGCTCCGGCCTCGCCCAGACCGTGGCGGTCGGCGCCGTGGTCGTCGCCCTCGCGCTCACCCCCCTCGTGCCGGCGGGGATCCCCGTGCTCCTGGCCGCGGTCGTCGCCGTCGTGGCCGGGGTGCTCGCCCGCGAGCCGGAGGAGGCTGCATGAGCTCGATGACCACCTGGGTCGCGCTCGTCGTGGGCAGCGCCGTGGTGTTCGCGCTCAAGCTCGCCGGGCACCTGGTGCCCAAGCACTGGCTCGCCGAGCCGCGCGTGGCCCGCACCGCGGCGCTGGTCACCGTGGCGCTCCTGTCCGCGCTCGTGGCCGTCCAGGCCGCCACCTCCGGGAACGCGCTCGTGCTCGACGCCCGGCTGCCGGCTCTCGTCGTCGCCGCCGTCGCGCTGGTCCTGCGCGCCCCGTTCATCGTCGTCGTCCTGCTCGCCGCGGTGACCGCCGCCGTGCTCCGCGCACTCGGGATGCCCTGAGACCCTGGGCACCATCGACGGCCCTCGGCCGTTGGGTGTCCGAACCGCCCCGCCGGGCCGCCCTCGTGCGCCCGGCACCCTCACGTCCCGGAAGGACCCCGTGGCCACTCCCGCCCAGCGCAGCTCCCTCGGCTCGCTCATCTTCCTGTCGCGCTGGCTGCAGGTCCCGCTCTACCTCGGGCTGATCGTCGCGCAGGCGATCTACGTCTGGGAGTTCATGGCCGAGCTGGGGCACATCTTCTCGGAGGTGTTCCTCCACGGCGGCATGACCGAGTCCGCGATCATGCTCGCCGTGCTCGGCCTGGTCGACGTCGTGATGATCGCGAACCTGCTGATCATGGTGATCGTGGGCGGCTACGAGACGTTCGTGTCCCGGATCAAGCTCGACGACCACCCCGACCAGCCCGAGTGGCTCTCGCACGTCAACGCCAACGTGCTCAAGACCAAGCTGGCGATGTCGATCATCGGCATCTCCTCGATCCACCTGCTCAAGAGCTTCATCGAGGCGAAGGACATCCTGGCCAGGGAGACCGGGTTCGACGAGCTGCTCTGGCAGACCGTCATCCACCTCGCGTTCATCGTGTCCGCGATGGCCCTCGCCTGGATCGACAAGATCTCCGCCAAGCACCCGCCCAAGCAGGCACCCGTCGTCGACACCACCGGTCGCGGGCCCGTGCCCAACCCGCCCAAGGTCACGGACGACCGCCACGACCCGGTGGGCGTCCTGTGATGGCCCTGTTCAGCGAGAACGCCGACGTCTCCGTCCGCCCCGCGGTCCGCGGCGACGAGCACGCCATCGCCCGGATCCAGGTGGACGCCTGGCGGGTGTCCCACGCCGAGGTCCTCGGCGAGGGTGCGCTCGACCAGCTCGACGCGGCGGCCATCGAGGCGCAGTGGGCGTCGGCCGTGACGGCCCCGCCCGGTGCGGGCTACCGGGTGCTGGTGGCGTGCGACGGCCCCACGGTGGTGGGCGTCGTCTCGGTGGCCCCCGTGCCGGCCGCGGAGGACCGCCCGTTCGACGCCCCCGGCGGAGCGATCCTCGCGCTCGAGGTGGAACCCGCGCACCAGCGGGTGGGCCACGGCTCCCGGCTCCTCGCGGCCGCGGTCGACACCCTGCGCGAGGACGGCGCCGACCAGGTCCACACGTGGGTGCTCGACGGGGACGACGCCCGCGCGCAGTTCCTGGCCTCCGCGGGCCTCGGTCCCGACGACGCCGTACGCGAGCTGGTCTCCGGGCGGATGCCCGACGGCTCCACCCGGACCGTGACCGAGCACCGCTGGTCGGCCTCGATCTAGCTGCTAGGAGCGGTGCAGCCGGCTGGCGGTGCGCAGCGACTCTCGCGCCCGCCGCCGGTCCCCCGCCGCGTCGTACGCGAACGCGAGGTGGTACCAGGACCGCCAGTCGTCGGGCTCGGCCTCGGCCAGCTCGCGCGCGGGCTCGAACGCCGCGCGCGCCGCGGCGCGGTCGATGCGACCGCCGGGCGAGCGGGGCAGGTCGTCGACGGGCAGCTCGTCGGCGGCCGCGAGCTCGTCGGCCATCCGCTGCACGTCCACGGCCAGCCGCCACTCGCGTGCGACCAGCCAGATCACCAGCGGCGGCAGGATCCAGAACCCGAGCCCGAGCACGACGCCCGCGGGTTCGCCGGTGCGGACGAGAGCGGTCGCCCGCGTGGCGACGACCCAGACGTACAGACCGAGCAGGCCGGTGAGGGCGACGGCGCCGGCCAGGGACGTCCAGCGGAGGCGGCTTGAACGCGTGGCCACGGTCACGCCAGGCCGAGCAGGTGCTCGAGCCCGACCGTCAGGCCGGGACGGGAGCCCACCTGACGCACGGCCAGCAGGACGCCGGGCATGAAGCTCACGCGGTCGAACGAGTCGTGCCGGATGGTCAGCTGCTCACCGGCGTTGCCCAGCAGGATCTCCTCGTGCGCCACCAGCCCGCGCAGGCGCACCGCGTGCACGCGAACGCCGTCCACGTCGGCCCCGCGGGCTCCGTCGAGGGACTGGGTCGTGGCGTCCGGGACGGGTCCGCGCCCGGCGGCGGCGCGGGCGGCCGCGATCGCGGCCGCGGTGTGCCGCGCGGTGCCGGAGGGGGCGTCGACCTTGTCCGGGTGGTGCAGCTCGATCACCTCGGCGGACTCGAACCAACGAGCGGCCTTCGCGGCGAACGCCATGGCGAGGACCGCACCGAGCGCGAAGTTGGGGGCGATCAGCACGCCGACGCCCGGCCGGTCCGCGAGGTGGTCGTGCACCCGGGCCAGCGACTCGTCGTCCCAGCCGGTGGTGCCGACGACGAGGTGGACCCCGGCGTCGACGAGGGCGTGCACGTTGCCCTCCGTGACCGCGGGGACGGTGAAGTCCACCGCAACCTGCGCGCCGGCGTCGACAACGGCGGACAGGTCCCCGTCCGCGTCCACGGCGGCGACGAGCTCCAGGTCAGGGGCGCTCTCGACGGCCCGGACGACGGTGGCACCCATGCGTCCCGCCGCACCCAGCACGGCCACCCTGATGCGCTCGCTCACGAGGTAAGACCCTAACGTCCGGCGACGACGCCGAGCGCCGACGCGATCCCCTCCTCCAGCCGCCGCAGCTCGACGTGACTGAGCCCGGTGAACCTCTCGACCTCCCGCGGCGGGTAGCCGGCGCGCAGGTACCACTGCAGCACCGCCAGTGCGTCGCCCGGACGCACAGGGCCGGGACCGACGGCGTCGCGCACGAACGCCGAGAACCGGACGGCGGCCAGGAACGCCTCCGGGGTGATGCCGAGGGTCTCCACGACCTCCCGGTACAGCACCGCGACCGCCAGGTCGGCGTGCCTGGCCAGGTCGGCGGCCCGCACCAGTCCTCGCTGCTCGATCACGCCGCGCAGCACCGGCGCCAGCGACTCCAGCGGCGAGCCCACCTGCACCGGCACCGCGTGCGCGGCGAGCGCCGAGCCGAGCACCGCGGCGGCGTCCGCGTCCCGGCCCTGCTCCAGCGCGGTCGCGCACTCCTGCTCGACGCCCTCGCCCACCACGGACGCCAGGGGGACCGGGTCGTGGCGGGGCGCGCCGACCCCCATCCGGGCGAGCGCGACGGGGTCCAGCTGCGCGCCGAGCCGGACCACCGGACCCGCCTGCTCGCGGACGA
Organism: uncultured Cellulomonas sp.; assembly: GCF_963527515.1. NCBI lineage: Bacteria > Bacillati > Actinomycetota > Actinomycetes > Micrococcales > Cellulomonadaceae > Cellulomonas > uncultured Cellulomonas sp. The sequence goes on from NZ_CAURTV010000030.1 coordinate 22,321, forward strand.
ACGCCCGGTCGGCCAGCCCGCGGACGCTGCTGCCGTCGACGGTGCGCGCCAGCGTGCGCGGATCGATGTGCACCCCCGGCGTCCCGACCGCCACCGTGACCAGCCCGTGCCCGTCGGGCAGCAGGACCTCCCGCTCGACGAACCCCTCGGGCACGCGCACCACCCACAGATGCTCGACGATGCCGTGGGCGCCGGGCGGGGCCGGGTAGCGGTGGTAGACGACCTGGTCGGGGGCCATGCCTCATCATCGCGCTCCGGGCTCGTCGGCGGGAGGACCCGGACCGCTCACGCCGGGCCACCTGTCTCCCGATGTGACTGGAGTGACCCGACAGCGCTCCGGCCTCCTGCTCCAGGTCGGCGCCGCCGTGCTCGTCGCGCTCGGGCTGACGGCTTTCGGGGTGCTCGCCGTCCGCGCCCGCGAGTCCGAGCTGGCCGTCGCGTGGGGACTGCTCCCCGGGATGCCCGACGCGTTCTGGTGGTACGCGTGGCGGTGGCCGCAGGAGCTCCTCGGGTGGCTGGTGCTCGTGTGGGCCGCGACGCGCAGGCTCGTCTCGACCGGGTCGCGCGCGGCGCACGCACCGCTGGCGCTCGGGACCACGCTCGTGGTGATGTCGACTGTCTGGTCCTTCGGCACGGGCCCGGGTCTCGTCTGGGCAGGACCCATCGGGCTCATCGACTCGGACGTGCCGGCGTTCGGCCCGTCCTGGTGGTGGGGCGTGAGCGGCCCCGTCGTCGTCGGCGGCGCCCTGCTGACCACGTCGTGGCTCGCGCGCCGCTTCGCGCCGCCGTCGACCGCGCCGCCCCTGGTCCCGCTCCTGGAGGCGGGCGCACTCGTCGCCATCCCGCTGGTCACCCTGGGGGTCGTCGCGGTCGCGCTCAGCTCGTCGACGCTCGGCGTGGGGTACGCCCTGACGGAGTCGGGCCTGCCGTTCGTCCTCATCACCCTCGCGGCGCTCGCTGCGTCGGGCGGCGGGCGCACGAGCACGGTCGCGGTGCTGCTCGGGCTGCTGCTGATGACCGGGCTGTCTCTGCTGTGGCGGCCGGCGGCCTACCTGCCGTTCTTCGCCGTCGCGTGCGCCCTGGCCCTCGTGCCGACCGCGCGGGGGATCGCCTGGCTCACCGCACCCCGCAGGCCGGTCCCGACGGGCCTGCCGGTCTCAGTCGCCGAAGGGACCGACGCGGACGACCGAGCGCGGGCGTGACGCCAGCTCCGCGGCCAGGTCCTGCACGTCCTGGACGGTGACGGCGCGGATCATCTCCAGCGACTCGTCGATGCTCAGCAGCGACCCGTGCACCAGCTCCGACTTGCCCAGCCGGCTCATGCGGGAGCCCGAGTCCTCCATGCCGAGCACCAGGCCGCCGGCCAGCTGGCCCATGGAGCGCTGCAGCTCCGCCTGGGTGATCGGCGCGTCCGCCATGCGCTCCCACTCCGCGACCATCAGGGCGACGACCTCGTCGACCTTGCCCGGGGTGCAGCCGGCGTAGAGGCCGAAGACGCCGGTGTCGGCGTGCCCGGAGGCGAAGGAGTACGTCGAGTAGGCCAGGCCGCGCCGCTCGCGGATCTCCTGGAACAGCCGCGAGGACATGCCGCCGCCGAGGACCGCGTTGAGCACCGACAGGGTGAACCGCCGGGGGTCCGTCGCGGTGAGCGACGTGCCGCCGATGAGCACGTTGGCCTGCTCGGTCTGCCGCCGGATCGTCAGCTCGACGCCCTCCGCCGGGATGCCGTCGTGCCCAGCCGGCATCGCGACGTCGGTGAGGACGCGCCGGCTGCGCGGCTCGGCACCGGCGTCCAGCGGCCAGCCGCCGGTCGTCAGTGCCTTCTCGACCTGCGCGCACAGCACGTCGTGGTCGACTCCCCCGGCGGCCGTGACGACCAGCGTCGAGGGGCGGTAGTGCTCGCGGTAGTGCTCCCAGACCGCGTCGCGCGGGACCGCACGGATGGTCTCGGGGGTGCCGCCGATGGGGCGGCCCAGTGCGTGGCCGCCCAGCACCGCGGCGGCGAACTGCTCGTGGACGACGTCGCTGGGGTCGTCGTCGTTCATCGCGAGCTCTTCGAGGATCACCCCGCGCTCGGTCTCGAGCTCGTCGGTGTCCAGGCGCGCGGAGGTGACCATGTCCGTGATGACGTCGACCGCCATCGGCAGGTCCGTGTCGAGCACCCGTGCGTAGTAGCAGGTGTGCTCCTTGCCGGTGGCGGCGTTGGCCTCACCACCGACGGCGTCGAACGCCTCCGCGATGTCCATCGCGGTCCGGCGTGCGGTGCCCTTGAACAGCAGGTGCTCGAGGAAGTGCGTCGAGCCGTGGTGCCCGTCGGACTCGTCGCGCGAGCCGACCCCCACCCACGCGCCCACGGTCGCCGAGCGCAGGCCCGGCATGTGCTCCGTGAGCACGCGGACCCCGCCGGGCAGGACGGAACGACGCACGATCGCGTCGCCGTCCTGCCCGACGGACTGCTCGGCCCCGGGCTGACCCGGGCGGACGAGCGGGAGGTCCAACGGCATCGTCAGGCGTCGACCGGCTCGGAAGCGGCGTCGGCCTGCTCGGTACCCTCGGCACCCTCTTCGATCACGGCGTGCAGGGACAGCTTGCCGCGCGGGTCGATCTCGCCGATCTCGACCTGGACCTTCTGGCCCACGGCCAGGACGTCCTCGACGTTCTCGACGCGACGACCACCGACGAGCTTGCGGATCTGCGAGATGTGCAGCAGACCGTCCTTGCCCGGGGAGAGCGAGATGAACGCACCGAACGTCGTGGTCTTGACGACCGTGCCGACGAAGCGCTCCCCGATCTCGGGCATGTGCGGGTTGGCGATCGCGTTGATCGCCGCCCGCGCGGCCTCCGCCGACGGACCGTCGGTGGCGCCGATGTAGACCGTGCCGTCGTCCTCGATCGAGATGTCGGCGCCGGTCTCCTCCTGGATCTGGTTGATCATCTTGCCCTTCGGCCCGATGACCTCGCCGATCTTGTCGACCGGCACCTTCACCGTGATGACGCGAGGAGCGAACGGGCTCATCTCGTCCGGCACGTCGATCGCCTCGGCGATGACGTCGAGGATCGCCAGGCGAGCCTCCTTGGCCTGCGTCAGCGCGCCGGCCAGGACCGAGGCGGGGATGCCCTCGAGCTTGGTGTCGAGCTGGATGGCCGTGACGAACTCGCGGGTACCGGCGACCTTGAAGTCCATGTCACCGAACGCGTCCTCGGCACCGAGGATGTCGGTGAGCGCCGCATAGCGGGTCTCGCCGTCCACCGTGTCGGAGACGAGGCCCATCGCGATGCCGGCGACCGGGGCGCGCAGCGGCACACCGGCGTTGAGCAGCGACAGGGTGGACGCGCAGACCGAGCCCATGGACGTGGAGCCGTTGGAGCTCAGCGCCTCGGAGACCTGGCGGATGGCGTACGGGAACTCCTCGCGGCTGGGCAGGACCGGCATGAGCGCACGCTCGGCGAGCGCCCCGTGGCCGATCTCGCGACGCTTCGGGGAACCGACGCGACCCGTCTCGCCCGTGGAGTAGGGCGGGAAGTTGTAGTTGTGCATGTAGCGCTTGCGCGTCTCCGGGGAGAGCGTGTCGAGCTGCTGCTCCATGCGGAGCATGTTCAGCGTGGTGACACCGAGGATCTGGGTCTCGCCGCGCTCGAAGATGGCCGAGCCGTGCACGCGGGGCAGGACCTCGACCTCGGCCGAGAGCGTGCGGATGTCCCGCAGGCCACGGCCGTCGATGCGGAAGCCGTCCGTGAGGATGCGCTGGCGGATGAGCTTCTTCTGCACCGAGCGGTACGCGGCGGAGAGCTCCTTCTCGCGACCCTCGAACTGCGCGGAGAGCTGCGCGACGACCTCGGCCTTGATCTCGTCGAGGCGGTTCTCACGGGTCTGCTTGTCCGCGATGCTCAGCGCGTCGCTGAGCGACTGCGTCGAGGCGCCCTCGACGGCCGCGTACGCGTCGTCCTGGTAGTCGGGGAACGTCGGGAAGACCTGGGTCTCCTTGGCGGCCTTCGACGCCAGCTCCTGCTGGGCCTGGACGAGCACCTTGATGAACGGCTTGGCCGCCTCGATGCCCTGGGACACGATCTCCTCCGTGGGGGCGGTGCCACCCTCGAACTTGATGAGGTTCCAGGACTTCTCGGGCGCCTCGGCCTCGATCATCGCGATCGCGACGTCATCTCCCACGACCCGGCCGGCGACGACCATGTCGAACGTGGCGCGCTCGCGCTCGGAGTACCGCGGGAACGCGACCCACTGGTTGTCGATGAGCGCGATGCGCACACCGGCGACGGGGCCCGAGAACGGCAGGCCGGACAGCTGCGTGGAGATCGACGCGGCGTTGATGGCGAGGGTGTCGTACGAGTCGTCCGGGTGGATCGACAGGACGGTGATGACGACCTGGACCTCGTTGCGCAGGCCCTTGACGAACAGGGGGCGCAGCGGGCGGTCGATCAGGCGGCACGCGAGGATGGCCTCGGTGCTGGGGCGACCCTCACGGCGGAAGAACGAGCCGGGGATCTTGCCGGCCGCGTACGACCGCTCCTCGACGTCGATCGTCAGCGGGAAGAAGTCGAACTGCTCCTTCGGGTGCTTGCCGGCCGTGGTGGCGGCGAGCAGCGTCGTCTCGCCGTCCAGGTAGGCGACGGCGGCACCGGCGGCCTGCTTGGCGATGCGGCCGGTCTCGAAGCGGACGGTGCGGGTGCCGAAGCGACCGTTGTCGATCAGTGCCTCAGCGAACTGGATCTCGGGACCCTCCACGGGTGCCCTCCTCTTTGGTGAAGGCGCCGGCCGTCCGCGAGCGATCTTCGATCGAGGCCACCGGACTCCCCTTGCGGAGCTTCCGGAAGCCACTACCGAGGACCGGACCGAGCGGACCGACGCGGTGTGGTGGTGCGATCGTGCTGGTGGTGCTGGTGGTGCTGTGTGAGCCCAGGACGGGCCCGACGCGGCACCAGCCCGGACCCTGAGCGGGTCCGGGCTGGTGCGAGGCGTTATCGGCGCAGACCGAGCTTCTCGATGAGCGCGCGGTAGCGGTTGATGTCGACCTTCTGGAGGTAGCCGAGCAGGCGACGACGCTTGCCGACGAGAAGCAGGAGGCCACGGCGGCTGTGGTGGTCGTGCTTGTGGGTCTTGAGGTGCTCCGTGAGGTCCTTGATGCGCTGCGTGAGCATCGCGATCTGGACCTCGGGGGAACCGGTGTCACCCTCGTGGGTGGCGTGTTCGGTCATGATGGACTGCTTGACGGCACTTTCGAGCGGCACGGTTCTCCAGGTTGTCTCGTTGCGCGGTGCGCCGGGGCATGTCCACCCGGGCTCTCTCGGTCCGCGGCCGTTCGTACGGCGCCCATAGACTATCAGGCTGCTGGCGCGTCCCCCGCACCGGCCTGCGGGCTCGCTCCCCCGTCGAGGATCTGCGCGACCCGTGCGACGTCGTCGTGCATCTGGACCAGCAGCTCGTCGACGGAGTCGAACCGCAGGGTCGGCCGGAGCCGCTCGACCAGCTCCAGCACGACGACCTCGCCGTACAGGTCGAGGTCCGTCCGGTCCAGCACGTACGCCTCGACGCGGCGCTGCACGCCGTCGAACGTCGGGTTGGTCCCGATGGAGACGGCCGCGGGCAGCACCCTGTCCACGTCCGTCGGCGCCACGTCCTTGCCGTCCGCCCCGCGCACCCGGCGCAGCCAGCCCGCGTAGACGCCGTCCGAGGGGACCATCCCCCCGGTTCCTGCGGGGTCCTGACCCAGGTTGGCGGTCGGGTAGCCGAGCTCGCGGCCGCGGGCGTCCCCGTGCACGACGACGCCACGGACCCGGTGCGGACGGCCGAGCACCCGGGCGGCCTGCACCACGTCTCCGGCCTCGAGCAGCTCGCGCACCCAGGTGGACGACCACCGGCGGCGCAGAGGGTCGGCGGCGAGGTCCTCGGCGCTGCCTGGGTCGGCGGACGCGGCCGGCGTGACGTCCTCGATGACCTCCACGTCGAACCCGTGCTCCCGCCCGAGCTCGACCATGGTCGACAGGTCGCCGGAGTTGTTCCAGCCGAACCGCACGTCCCGTCCGACCACGACCGTCCGGACGTGCAGCACGTCCACCAGATAGCGGCGGACGAACTCCTGCGGCGTCTGGCGCGCGAACTCGAGGGTGTACTCGAGCAGCAGCACCGCATCCAGACCGGTCTGCGCCAGCAGCTCGAGGCGGTCGTCGTCGCCGGTCAGCAGCGGAGGGGCGGTGTCGGGGCGGTGGACCTGCTGCGGGTGCGGGCTGAAGGTCACCGCGACGGCGTGCGCACCGACGGCCGCGGCGTCGGCGCACATCCGACGCAGGACGCTGACGTGGCCGCGGTGCACGCCGTCGAAGTTGCCGATGGTCACCACCGACGGACCGAAGTCCGCGGGCACCTCGGACAGCTCCCTCCAGACCTGCACACCTGCTCCTCGTCGTCCGTGCCCCTCGTGCGATCGAGGGCTCGACGGACAAGCCTGCCACCCCGGCCCCCCGGCGCACGCCATCGCGGTGCGCGCCGGGGGGCGGGTGCCGGTGCTACGGGGTGATCCAGCGCCCGCCCGGCAGTCCGAGGGTGAGCGCGGCGGGCCGCGTCGCGGTCGTGCCGGCGGGGTTGCTGAACACCGCGCGGTACTCGGTGCCGAGGCCTAGCAGGGTGGCCCGGAACGTGAGCGTGTTGCTCGTCGCACCCGGGACTGTGACCCACGGGCTGCCGCACCAGCGCACCTGCCACCGGACGGTCGGCGCGGGGTGGCCGGTGGCCGCCGCGGCGAACGTCACGGTGGACCCGAGCTTGGCGCGGACCGGTGCGGGGTGCCGGGTCACGACCGGGGCCGACGGCGCCACGGTCAGCGTCGCCTCCTGCGTCGTGGCCGAGCGGGCCGCGTTGGTGAACACCGCGCGGTACCGCGCACCGGCGCTGACGACCACCTCGAGCGTCGTGCCCGTCGCGCCGACCACGTCGTACCAGGGGCCGGCCTGCTGGACCTGCCACTGGACGGTCGGCTCGGGGGTCCCGGAGGCGGCCGCGGTGAACGTGGCCGTCGAGCCGAATGCCGCCGTCACGGACATCGGCTGCTGCGTCACGACCGGAGCGACGAGCGCGGGAGCCCCGGAGCCCTGGTCGGCGACGAACGACGCCACCCAGGACAGCGCCGAGTTCCAGTTGACGGTGATCTCGTTGGACGCCCAGGACGAGATGGTGTCGAGGTAGCACATCGACGGTGCGCAGCCCTGGGTGAACGTCGCCTGCATCGTCGGGTCCCAGGTCCCGGCCTGCGAGTTGGGACCGCCTGCCAGGGATCCCGGCGGGGGCTCCGGCAGGGCCGGGTCGAGGGAGTTCGCGAACCAGCGGCTGTGCTGGCGGTGGGACGCGACCTCGCCCCAGCCCGTCACGTACGACTGGTTGAGGCCGTTGCGGCCCAGCAGGTAGTCCATGCCCTCGAGCACCGCGTGGCTGTACGTGAGGTCGCCGGTGAGGTCGTACGCGACCCCGAGGACGACCAGGTTGTTGGCCACGGAGGAGCTCGAGCCCCAGGCGTACACACCGCTGGCCGGCGAGTAGACGGAGCCGAACGCGTGCTCGGCCTGGCTGGCCACGTACCCGTCCGCCCCGGCGACCACCGAGGCCCGCACCGTGTCGAGCCCCGGCAGGTCGCTGGGCACCGTGGCCAGGTCGAGTCGCCCGAGCGCCGCGACGCTGCCCCAGCTGAACCCGTCGGCCGTGAAGACGTCCGCGGTGTGCTGCGGGCTGGTCAGGACGAACTGCTCGAACGCGTCCTCGCCGGTGGTGAGGAACAGCTCGGCGGCGGCCCAGTAGAACTCGTCGGTCACGGTGCTGTCGTCGTACGCACCACCACCGTCGGCACCCGCAGCCCCGGGCGCGTACACCGCCGGGTGCGCGACCGCCGCGGCCCAGGTGGACCGGGCCGTCGCCAGCAGGGAGTCGGCGAAGGCCGGGTCGTGCTCGCGGAACAGCCGGGCACCCTGCGCCGCCACGGCCGCGACGTTCAGCGTCGCCGCCGTCGACGGACGCGCCAGCGACCGCTTCTGCGGGTCGGCCGCGGGCAGGAGCTGCAGGCCGGTCCAGCCCTCGTCGTGGATCTTGTGGTGCACCATGCCGGCGTACTCCCCCGACGGCGCGACCATCTTCTGCATCCACTCGAGCTCCCAGCGCGCCTCGTCCAGCACGTCCGGCACGTCGTTGCCGTGCTCGGGCAGGTCGAGGGTGCCGTCGCCGAGCGCCCCAGCGGTGGCCGACGGCGCCGTGAGCGTCCGCTCGTAGGTGCCGAGCAGCTGTGCCACGGAGATCCCACCGTTGACCACGTACTTGCCGTGGTCACCGGCGTCGTACCACCCGCCCGAGACGTCGAGCGTGTAGTCGCAGGTCGAGCTGTCGTAGTAGTCGCGCGGCCCGATGCACGGCACCGCGGTGTCGCCCTGATTGGGTGCGACACCGACGTGGCCGGCTACGCGGGCGTACTCCTCGCCGACGATCGCTGCCTCGATCGGGGTCCCGGAGCGCGCCAGGTAGAAGTAGTCCAGCGCGTCCTGGCGCAGCTGTTGGTACAGGTCCGCGTCGATGTCGAACGGCCGGCTCGTCTGGCCGTCCGCGACCAGCGTGTAGCCGGCCCCGGGGGTCGTGACGTCCGTGAAGTCGATGACGTGGACGCCCACGGCGGTCGACGCGTCCGTCCCCGCCGGGACCGAGGTGCCGGTGGCGACCGCGGCCCCGGCCCCGTCGAGGAGCTCCCACGTGAGCGGCTCCGCCGCGTCGGTGACGAGGGTCGCCCGCTTCGGGCCGTCCGGCACGTAGCCGACCTGGTTGACCCGCACGCGCGGCCCGGTCTCGGGCTCGTAGGGCGGCGGCGGGCTCGCGGTGGTGCGCAGGGAGACGTCCGCGATGCAGAAGTCGTACGCGCCCGTCTTGCCCAGGTGGAAGGCCACCTGGCCGGGCGCCGTGCCGTCGGCGGGGAAGCTGAGGTTCGCGGTGAACGGGTACGTGAAGGTGGTCAGCTCGCTCGACAGCGGGGCGGCGGACTGCTCGAACGTGGTCCGGTACGCACCGCCGCCCTCGCCCACGATGACCCGCACCGGGGTGTCCGGCGTCGCGCTGGCCGTGAAGGTGAGCACGTAGTTCTGCCCCGCCTCGATGGGCAGCCCGGTGAACGCGAGGCCGGCGTCCCACGGGTTGCTCTGCCCGCCGGGCAGCGAGGTGCAGACGCTCCCGTCGGCGAACACCGGGTCGGAGCCGCCGTACAGGCCCCAGGGGCCGAGGGCCTCCGCGAACGACGTGTGCGGCAGCAGCTCGGAACCGGAGGAGAGCGAGACGTCATCCACGCAGAACGTCCAGGCGTCCGGGCTGAAGCCGCCCAGCTGGAACGCGATCTGCCCCTCGGGGTCGTCCGGGCTCCCGGTGGCCGGGTAGGTGGCGCCGGCGGTGAACTCGTACGAGAGCTCGGCGAGATCGGACGTGAGCGCGGGGCTGGCGTCGAGCACGGTGCCGTAGGGCGCTCCGTTCTGCCCGACCAGCGCCCGGATGCTGACGTCAGCCGTCGCGGACGCCGAGAAGGCCAGCGTGTAGGTCGAGCCCTCGTCGACGGCGACGCCGTTGAGCAGGACTCCGACCCCGTACTGGGCCGAGCCCGCCGGGACGTCGACGCAGAGGGCGCCGCTGCTGGTGTCGATCGTCCCGTCGTGGCCGTAGGCCACCCAGGCACCCGGGCCGTCCTCGAACGACTCGACCGGCACGTCGGCCGCTGCCGGCGCGAGGCCGACCAGGGCGAGTGCGACGGCGGCGGTGACGGCGGCGCCTGTGCGCCACGTCGTGCGAGAAACCACGGTGTCTCCCTAGGTAGGAGCGCTCCCACGCCGGTGCGGGGCGCCTGTGACGCTCCGCGGAGGCTAGCCCGAGGTCAGCCCTGCACGGAGGGGCTCGAAACGATTTGGTCCCCTCCCGTTCGGGCGGGTGCGAACACGAGCGCGGGACGCACCGTGCCGCCACGCTCCTCGAGCAGCGCGACCAGCTCACCGGCCGGGTCGATCCCCGCGACGGTCACCGGCGGCACACCCTCGATCGCGCCGATCGCCTGCCCGTACGACAGGGCGCGGGCCTCGTCCGGCGTGAGCTCGCGCACCGGGAACGTCGCGCGGGCCGAGTCGGCCAGCGAGACCACGTCGATCGGCTCGTCCGTCGGCAGGGCCGCCAGCTCGTCCAACGACCGGGCCACGTCCAGGCCGTAGCCGCCGACCCGGGTGCGGCGCAGGGCGGTCAGGTGCCCCCCGACGCCCAGCCCGGCACCGAGGTCGCGGGCCAGCGCGCGGACGTAGGTCCCCGACGAGACGACCACGGTGACGTCGACGTCGAGCACGGGCGTCCCGTCGTCGGTCCGCCCCGGTCGCACGTCGTGCACGTCGAACCGGCTGACCGTCACCGGTCGCGCCGCCAGCTCCACGTCCTCGCCGGCTCGCACCCGGGCGTAGGCACGCTGCCCGTCGACCTTGATGGCCGAGACGGCGCTCGGCACCTGCTGGATCGCTCCGGTCAGGGCCGCCGCCCCCGTCAGCACGTCCGCCTGGGTCACGTGCGAGGCGTCGACCGTCGCCAAGGTCTCCCCCTCGGCGTCGTCCGTGGTGGTGGTGACTCCCAGCCGGATCGTCGCCGTGTACTCCTTGTCCGCCCCCACGACGTACGTGAGCAGGCGGGTCGCCCGGCCGATGCCGACCACCAGCACACCCGTCGCCATCGGGTCGAGCGTGCCGGCGTGGCCGACCTTGCGCGTCCCCGCCAGCCCGCGCATCCGGGCGACGACGTCGTGGCTCGTCCAGCCGGCGGGCTTGTCGACGACGACGACGCCGTCGGCGGCGGTCGGCCGGCGGGGGCCCTGCTGCCGGTCGCGCCGGTCCGTCGAGCTGCGCGTCACGCCGTGGCCCGCTCGGCGATGTCGTCCTGCACGCACTGCAGGAGGGCGTCCATGCCGGCATCCTCGCCGACGTGGGCGGGCGCGTCCACGGCGAGCAGCACGTTGATGAGCATCCCCTGCGCGACGAACACGCGGGCAGCCTGCTCGTCCTCGCCGGAGCGCTCCTGGAACAGCCGGAACGCCTCGCCGAGCGTGTGCCGGGCCACGCGGCCGACCTCCTCGTCGGCCCCGGCGATGAAGCCGTGCATGACCATCCGCAGCAGGTCCCGGTCCGCGAGCAGCCCGATGTACGCGTCGCCCATCCGCATCGCGGCGTCGGGACCGGCGGGCACGGCGGTCAGAGCGGTGACGATCTGCGCGCTGGCCACCTTGTAGGCCTCGAGGAACAGCTCGCGCTTGGTCCCGAAGAGCCGGACGACGTACGGCTGCGACACCCCGGCCGCGCGCGCCACCTCGTCGGTGCTCGCGGCGTAGCCGCGCTCGGCGAACACCGTGCGCGCCGCGACGAGGATCTCCTCGCGCCGCTGGACGCCCGACATGCGCTTCTTCGCCGTCAGCGTAGTGATCTGGTCGGAAGACATGGTTGACATGTTATCAGTCGATGCCTACGGTTTCGCTTGTTAGTAATCAATCAATGCCAACGAGGAGCTCTCGTGACCGTCACCCTGCCGGCACCGCCCCAGGTACCCGTCGCACCGCCCGCCGTGGCACGCCGTCGCGGGACCGCGATCGCCCTGATCGCCGCCTCCGTGCCCATGTTCATGGCCACCCTCGACAACCTGGTCATGACGACCGCGCTCCCCGTCCTGCGCACCGAGCTGTCGGCCTCGCTCGAGCAGCTGCAGTGGATGGTCAACGCGTACACGCTCAGCTTCGCGACCCTGATGATCGCGGCCTCGACGCTCGGCGACCGGTGGGGCCGACGCCGGGTGTTCGTGGCCGGGATCGTCGTGTTCGCGCTCGCCTCGATCGCGTCCGCCCTGTCCACCAGCGCGGAGATGCTGATCGCCGCGCGGGCCGTGCAGGGAGCCGGCGCCGCCGCGATCATGCCACTGTCGCTCACCTTGCTCGCCGCCGCCGTCCCCGCCGCGCGCCGAGCGATGGCGATCGGCATCTGGGGCGCCACCTCCGGCCTGGGCGTCGCGCTCGGACCGGTCATCGGCGGCGCGGTCGTGGACGGCATCTCGTGGGAGGCCATCTTCTGGATCAACGTCCCCGTCGCGGTGGTGGCCATCCCGCTCGTGCTCTGGGCGCTGCCGGAGTCGCGCGGCCGGCGTCAGCCGCTCGACCTGGCGGGGCTCGCCCTGGCCGGGTCCGGCATCCTCGCACTGGTCTGGTCGATCGTGCGCGGCAACGAGGACGGCTGGGGCTCTGCACGGGTGGTCGGCGGCCTGGTCGTCGGTGTCCTGCTGCTCGGCGCGTTCCTGGTGCGGGAGTCCCGCACGGACCACCCGCTCGTGCCGCTGCACCTGTTCCGCGTCCGCTCCTTCGCCGTGGCCAACGGCAGCGCGCTCGCGTTCTCGTTCGGGGTCTTCGGGCTGGTGTTCCTGCTCGCGCAGTACCTGCAGATCGGGATGGGCTTCACGCCGCTCGAGGCCGGGATCCGGACGCTGCCGTGGACGGCCGCGCCCATGATCTTCGCGCCGATCGCCGGCATGCTGGCTCCCCGCATCGGGGTCCGACCGCTGCTCACCGCCGGGCTCGCCCTGCAGGCGGCCGGCCTCGCCTGGCAGGGGCTGATCGTCAGCACAGACGGGCTCGTCTACGCGGACCTGGTCCCCGGGCTCGCCCTCGCCGGGGTCGGCATGGGACTGACCTTCGCCCCGAGTGCCACCGCCGTCCTGTTCGACATGGCGCCCGACGACCACGGCACCGCCAGCTCGGTGAACGCGACGATCCGCGAGATCGGCGGGGCGCTCGGCGTCGCGGCACTGGTGGCGGTGTTCACGGCGGCCGACGGCACCCTGACACCCGAGGGCTACGTGGCCGGGCTCCAGCCGGCCGCGCTGGTCGCGGCGGGGGTCACCGCGCTCGGCGCGCTCATGGTGCTCCTGTGGATGCCTCGGGGCACGGGCCGCGAGACCGCCTGACCACACGACGACGCCCTCGAGGAGATCTCCTCGAGGGCGTCGTCGTGCCTGCGCCGGTCGTCAGTCGGTCGTCAGTCGTCCACCGCGTCGTCGTCGTCGGCCTTCTTGTACGGGTCCGAGTCCCCGGCGAAGCTCGCCTGGGCGGCCAGCGCCGCGACCTCGCGGTCCCGGCGGGCGGCCTCGAGCAGCGCGGCGTCGAGCTGCGCGGACGTGTCGGGCAGCGCGTCGAGGTGGAAGTCCAGGGACGGCGTCAGCCGGATGCCGGTCTGCTTGCCCACCTCCGAGCGGATGATGCCCTTCGCGCTCTCGAGCGCAGCAGCGGTGTCCGTGCGGGCGGCGTCGTCGCCGAGCACCGTGTAGAAGACGTCGGCGTGCTGCAGGTCACCCGTGACGCGCACGTCGGTGACCGTGACGAACCCGAGGCGCGGGTCCTTGATCCGGGTGTCGAGCATCTGCGCGACCACCTGCTGGATGCGCTCACTGAGCTTGCGGGCGCGGGCGGTGTCGGCCATCTGCCGTGTCCTTTCGGGAGAGAGACCGCGGGGCGGACGAGGGGATCCTCGTCCGCCCCGCGGTGGGTGATCACTGGGCTCAGGCGCGAGGCTTCTCGCGCATCTCCCAGGTCTCGATGGTGTCGCCGGTCTCGACGTCGTTGAACGAGCCGAGGCCGATGCCGCACTCGAAGCCCTCGCGGACCTCGGTGGCGTCGTCCTTGAACCGCTTGAGCGACTCGATCGTCAGGTTGTCGCCGATGATCTTGCCGCCACGCGTGACACGCGCCTTCGTGTTCCGTCGGATGAGGCCCGACCGGACGATCGAGCCGGCGATGTTGCCGAACTTCGACGACCGGAAGACCTCGCGCACCTCGGCGGAACCGAGCTGCACCTCCTCGTACTCCGGCTTGAGCATGCCCTTGAGGGCCGCCTCGACGTCGTCGATCGCCTGGTAGATGACCGAGTAGAAGCGCACGTCGACGCCCTCGCGGTCCGCCAGCTCCTCGACGCGCTCCGCGTACTTGACGTTGAACCCGATGATGATGGCCGAGTCGACCGTGGCCAGGTTGACGTCGTTCTGCGTGATGGCACCCACCCCACGGTGGATGACGCGCAGCTCGACCTCCTCGCCCACGTCGATCTTGAGCAGCGCGTCCTCGAGCGCCTCGACGGCACCCGACACGTCGCCCTTGAGGACCAGGTTGAGGGTCTCGACCTTGCCCTGCTGCAGCGCCTGCGTGAAGTCCTCGAGGCTGATGCGCTTGCGACGCTTGGCCAGGAGTGCGGCACGCTCGGCCGCCTCGCGCTTCTCGCCGATCTGACGCGCGGTGCGGTCGTCCGGAGCCACGATGAACGTGTCACCGGCGCGGGGCACCGAGGTCAGGCCGAGCACCTGGACGGGACGCGACGGCCCGGCCACCGTGACCGGCTCGCCGTGCTCGTCGAACATCGCCCGGACGCGGCCGTACGCCGTACCGGCGACGATCGAGTCGCCCACCTCGAGCGTGCCCGACTGGACCAGCACCGTCGCGACGGCACCGCGGCCCTTGTCGAGGTTGGCCTCGATGGCGACGCCTCGGGCGTCCTTGTCGGCGTTGGCCCGCAGGTCGAGGGCCGCGTCCGCCGTGAGGAGGACCGCCTCGAGCAGCTGGTCGATGCCGGTGTTCGACTTCGCGGAGACGTCGACGAACATCGTGTCGCCGCCGTACTCCTCGGCCACCAGGTTGTACTCGGTGAGCTGCTGGCGGACCTTCGAGGGGTTCGCCCCCTCCTTGTCCACCTTGTTGACCGCGACGACGATCGGGACGCCGGCCGCCTGGGCGTGGTTGAGCGCCTCGATGGTCTGCGGCATCACGCCGTCGTCGGCCGCGACCACGAGGATCGCGATGTCGGTCACCTGGGCACCACGGGCACGCATGGCGGTGAACGCCTCGTGGCCGGGGGTGTCGATGAACGTGACGGCACGGTCGATGCCCTCGTGCACGGTGTGCACCTGGTAGGCACCGATGTGCTGCGTGATCCCGCCGGCCTCGCCCGCGACGACGTCCGTCTGACGGATGGCGTCGAGGAGCTTGGTCTTTCCGTGGTCGACGTGACCCATGACGGTGACCACGGGGGGCCGGGCCGTCAGGTCGTCGTCGCCCTCGGCCTCGAGCTCGGCGTCCAGGTCGATGTCGAAGGCCCCGAGCAGCTCGCGGTCCTCCTCCTCGGCCGACACCATCTCGATGATGTAGCCGAGCTCCTCGGCCAGCGTGCCGAACGTGTCCTCGTCCAGCGACTGGGTCGCGGTAGCCATCTCACCGAGGTGGAACAGCACCGTGACCAGCGCGGCCGGGTTGGCGTCGATCTTGTCGGCGAAGTCGTTGAGCGACGAGCCGTGGCGCAGGCGGATCGTGGTCTTGCCGTTGCCGCGCGGGACCTGCACGCCACCCAGCGAGGGGGCCTGCATCTGCTCGAACTCTTGACGCTTCGCACGCTTCGACTTGCGGCCACGGACGGGACGACCGCCCGCGCGACCGAAGGCACCCTGCGTGCTGCCGCGACCGGCACCACCGGGACGACCGCCGCCGCCACCGGGACGACCGGCGAAGCCGCCACCGCCACCGGGAGCGCCACCGGGCGCACCGCCACCGCCACCGGGACGACCGGCGAAGCCGCCGCGCGCACCG
>NZ_CAURTV010000031.1:0-37260 GCF_963527515.1 uncultured Cellulomonas sp.
CGCTGCGGGGCGCCGAGCGCCCCGGCGGGCCGCCAGAGGTGGCACACCGCGAGGGCCAGCGCGTCGGCGGCGTCGGCCGGCCGGGGCAGCTCGTCGAGCTGGAGCAGCCGCTGCACCATCGTCTGGACCTGGGCCTTGTCGGCCCGGCCGTTGCCGGTGACGGCGGCCTTGACCTCGCTCGGGGTGTGCAGCGCGACCGGGATCCGGCGGCGCGCCGCGGCCACCATCGCGATGCCGGCGACCTGCGCGGTGCCCATGACGGTGCGCAGGTTTTGCTGAGCGAACACGCGCTCCACGGCGACGGCGTCCGGGGCGTGCTCCTCGAGCCACTCCTCGATCTGCCGCTCGATCGACAGCAGCCGCTGGTCCACGTCCCACAGCGCGTCGGACGTGGCGACGCCGACCGCGACCATGGACAGCCGACGCGACGAGAGTCCGTCGACGACACCCAGTCCGCACCTGGTCAGGCCGGGGTCGACTCCGAGGACGCGCACCGGCTCATGGTCGCAACCGATCGGGCGACCACCGGGGAGGCGCGCAGGTCAGTCCTCCTCGAGCTCCGCCATGACCTCGTCCGAGGCGTCGAAGTTCGCGTAGACGTTCTGCACGTCGTCGGAGTCCTCGAGCGCGTCGATGAGCCGAAGGATCTTGCGCACACCCTCGGCGTCGACCTCGATCTGCATAGCGGGCCAGAACACGACGTCGGCCGAGTCGTACTCGATGCCGGCGTCCTGCAGGGCGGTGCGGACGGGGACCAGGTCGGTCGCCTCGGAGAGGACCTCGAACGCCTCGCCGAGGTCGTTGACCTCCTCGCCGCCCGCCTCGAGGACCGCCTCCATGACGGCGTCCTCATCGGTGCCGTCCTTGGGCACGATGACGACGCCCTTGCGGGAGAACAGGTAGGAGACCGAGCCGGGGTCGGCCATCTGGCCACCGTTGCGGGTGAACGCGACCCGCACGTCCGACGCGGCGCGGTTCCGGTTGTCGGTGAGGCACTCGACCAGCACCGCGATGCCGCCGGCGCCGTAGCCCTCGTACATGATCGTCGAGTAGTCGGCCCCGCCGGCCTCCTGGCCGGAGCCGCGCTTGACCGCCCGGTTGATGTTGTCGATGGGGACCGAGTTCTTCTTCGCCTTCTGCACGGCGTCGAAGAGGGTGGGGTTGCCCGCGAGGTCACCGCCACCGGTGCGCGCCGCCACCTCGATGTTCTTGATCAGCTTGGCGAAGAGCTTGCTCCGCTTGGCGTCGACCACGGCCTTCTTGTGCTTGGTGGTGGCCCACTTGGAGTGACCCGACATCGCTTCAGCTACCCCTTCGTCTTCGGTGCACGCCCGCGTACCCCGGTCCCGGCTGCTGCGCCGGTCCTCACAGGCTGTCGCGGACGATCTGTACGAACAGTTGGTGCACCCGGGTGTCTCCGGTGACCTCCGGATGGAAGGAGGTCACAAGCAGCGGCCCCTGGCGGACGGCCACGATCCTACCGGCGGCGGGGCCCGACTCCACGCGCCCCAGCACCGTGGCGCCGGGGCCGACCTCCTCGACCCACGGAGCCCGGATGAACACGGCGTGCACCTCACCGTCGACGCCGTCGATCGACAGGTCGGTCTCGAACGACTCCACCTGCCGCCCGAAGGCGTTGCGGCGCACGGTGACGTCGATCCCGCCGAGCGTCTGCTGCCCCTCGATCCCGCCGATCATGCGGTCCGCGAGCAGGATCATCCCGGCGCAGGACCCATAGGCGGGCAGCCCCGCACGCAGCCGCTCCTGGAGCGGGGCGAACAGGTCGAACGCGCGCAGCAGCTTGTCGATCGTCGTGGACTCCCCGCCGGGGATCACCAGCGCGTCCACGGCATCCAGCTCGCTGGGGCGACGCACAGGCACGGCACGCGCACCGGTGGAGGTGAGGGCGTGCACGTGCTCGCGCACGTCTCCCTGCAGGGCGAGAACTCCGACGGTCACGGTCACGACGGGCGAGTCTAGGCGTCGTCCGGGGCTGCTCGACGGTGGGACCGGCTGCCGGAACCAGCCGCTCGTGTGACTGCCGGGGCAGCAGGGACGGCCGTGGCGCACAGGGTGTCCCCGCACACCCAGGGGTCCCAGGAGCGGCTGGATCCGACGCCTGCGTCCGGCCGGCGCGCGTCGTAGGCTCGCCCGTCGTGAGCCTCGACGCCCTCGACGACCTGGACGCCCGTGCGGCCCGGCTCGACGGCGAGCACGCCGCCACGGACCTGCGCGACCGGTACGTGCTCCCCGAGGGCGTGGTCTACCTCGACGGCAACTCGCTCGGCGCGCTCCCGGCGGGAGTGGCGGAGGCAGTGCAGGAGGCCGTCCGGACCCAGTGGGGGCGCGACCTGGTCGGCTCGTGGAACGGCCACGGCTGGTGGGACGCACCCGCGCGCGTGGGAGACGCGATCGGGCGGCTCGTCGGCGCCGGCCTGGGGCAGGTCCTCGTCGGTGACTCCACGAGCGTCCGCCTGCACCAGTCGCTGCACGCCGCAGCCGCCCTGCGCCCGGGCCGCACGGTCGTCCTCACCGAGCCGGACTCGTTCCCCACGGACCGGTACGTGGTCGCCGGGGTCGCCGCGCAGGTCGGCTGGCGGGTCGAGCACACCGCTCCCGAGGACGTCCGAGACCGGCTCGGTCCCGACGTCGCGGTCGTCGTCCTCTCGCACGTGGACTACCGCACGGGCGAGCTGCTCGACCTGCCCGGCATCACCGCCGCGGCGCACGACGCGGGTGCCCTGGCGCTCTGGGACCTGTGCCACTCCGCGGGTGCCGTCCCGGTCGGTCTCGACGTGCACCGCGTCGATCTCGCGGTCGGCTGCGGCTACAAGTATCTCAACGGCGGGCCGGGCGCCCCGGCGTTCGGGTACGTCGCGAGCAGGCACCAGGACGCGTTCGTCAACGTGCTGCCGGGCTGGAACGGGCACGCCGAGCCGTTCGCGATGGCGGACGGGTACGTGGGTGCCCGGGGGGTGGCGCGGGCGCGGATCGGGACGCCGCCGATGCTCTCGCTGCTGGCCCTGGAGGCGGCGCTGCGCGCGTTCGACGGCATCGAGATCGAGGAGGTCCGGGCGCGGTCGCTCTCGCTCACCCGGTTCCTGCGGGACGCGGTCGAGACCGTCCTGCCGGGTGCCGCTCTCGTCTCCCCCGAGGCGGACGGGTGCCGCGGCTCGCAGGTGGCGTTCCGGCACCCTGCGGCGTACGGCATCGTGCAGGCGCTGGCGGCCCGCGGGGTCGTCGGCGACTTCAGGACGCCCGACGTCGTGCGCCTCGGGGTCGCCGCGCCCTACCTGACCCACGCCGACCTGGTGGCCGCGGCGCGAGCTCTCGCGGACGTGCTGGGTCGCGGCGAGCACCTCGACCCGGCCTGGTCGACGCGCAACGTGGTGACCTGACTACTCGCGGGCCAGCCCGAGGTGCCGGGTGACGCCGTCCCACACGGGCAGCAGGGAGCGGACCAGGTCGACCAGGCGGTCCGGGAAGACCTCGAGGTCCACCAGGTCGAGGTCGTCGAGGGACCACCAGCGCAGCTCGTCGATGACGTCGAGCTCCAGGTCGGTCCAGCCGGCGCGGTCGACGGCGTCGAACGCCGCGGCGGGCACGCGCGCGAGGTAGAGGATCTCGTCCTGCCGGCAGTGCTCGGCGAAGAAGTCGAAGATCGCGGACCGGGTGAACACCGGACCCACCAGCTGCCCGGGATCCAGCGCGATGCCGGTCTCCTCCCGGACCTCGCGGACCGCGGCGGCCGCCGGGTCCTCGCCGTCGTCGATCCCGCCGCCGACCGTGAACCACCAGCTGCGGTCCGGCTGGTCGACGTCGTGCCCACGGATGAGCAGCACGCGGTCGTCCTCGTCGAGCAGGATCACGCGTGCGGCCTCACGGAACAGCAGGCCGTCCTCCCCGCGGCGCCACTCCGGCCCGAGCCCGTGCACCGGTCCCCCGCCGTCGGCGCTGGACCGGGAGGGGACGGCGAAGGCCGCGGACTGCTCGTCCGCGGCCTCCGGCGTGGTGGGGCCCTGCGTCACCAGCCGCGCTCAGCGAGGCGGTGCGGCTCCGGGACGTCCTCGACGTTGATGCCGACCATGGCCTCGCCCAGCCCGCGCGAGACCTTGGCGATGACGTCCGGGTCGTCGAAGAACGTGGTCGCCTTGACGATCGCCGCGGCACGCTCGGCGGGGTTGCCGGACTTGAAGATGCCCGAGCCGACGAACACGCCCTCGGCGCCCAGCTGCATCATCATCGCGGCGTCGGACGGCGTCGCGATGCCGCCGGCCGTGAAGAGCACGACCGGGAGCTTGCCCGCCTGGGCGACCTCCTTGACCAGGTCGTACGGCGCCTGGAGCTCCTTGGCGGCGACGAACAGCTCGTCCTCCGGCAGGGACGTCAGGCGACGGATCTGGTCGCGCAGCGTGCGCATGTGGGTCGTGGCGTTGGACACGTCACCCGTGCCGGCCTCGCCCTTGGACCGGATCATCGCCGCACCCTCGGTGATCCGGCGCAGGGCCTCGCCCAGGTTGGTGGCGCCGCAGACGAAGGGGACGGTGAACGCCCACTTGTCGATGTGGTGCGCGTAGTCGGCAGGCGTGAGCACCTCGGACTCGTCGACGTAGTCGACACCGAGCGACTGCAGCACCTGCGCCTCGACGAAGTGGCCGATGCGGGCCTTCGCCATGACGGGGATGGAGACGGCCTCGATGATGCCGTCGATGAGGTCGGGGTCGCTCATGCGTGCGACGCCGCCCTGGGCGCGGATGTCCGCCGGGACACGCTCGAGGGCCATCACGGCGACGGCTCCGGCATCCTCGGCGATCTTCGCCTGCTCCGCGTTGACGACGTCCATGATGACGCCGCCCTTGAGCATCTCGGCCATCCCCCGCTTCACGCGGGCGGTGCCGATGACGCCGGCGTGCGTCGCGGTGGAGGACTGGCTGTTCTCGCTGGTCACGTCGAGCCTCACAGATCGTGGTGCGGGATGGGTGGGGGCCACGCGGCCTCCTGATGGGTCGATCGTAGTCCGTCCGGGTCGAGGCCCCGGCGCTGTCTCAGCGCGGCGGTGAGCCCTCGACCGTGCCCCGACGGGCTCCCGGCCTGCCGAGCGTCTCGGGCCAGGAGTCGTCCAGCTCGAGGCTCTGCGGCTCCGGCGCGTGCCCCGCGAGCCGCAGCAGGCGGACCAGCGGACCGCGCCGGGCGCGCTGCGTCTGCGCGACGGCCTCGTTGTGGAACCGGCGCGCCAGCTGCACGCGGTACCAGGAGGAGGCGAGCAGGTCGACCAGCTCGTCGCCGGCCGGGTCCGCGCGCAGCGCCGCCACCTCGTCGGCGTCGTCGAGGGCCTCTCGCAGGGTCGCTGACAGCTCGCTCTCGATGCCGCTGCGGTCCACCGCGAGGAGCACGTCGCCGCCCGGTGGGACGTCGTCCGGGCCGAGGAGCTCGCGCAGGTCGGGCGCGAGCTCGACGGCGCCGGTGGACAGCGCGGCCCACGCCGCCTCGCCGACGAGCACCGAGCTCACGGGGTCGAGCAGCCCGGAGGTCGCCAGCTCGGCCGCCACCGTCGCCCGCCGGACCAGCTGCGCGTCCACGACCGCGCGCGACGTGCCGACCTTGCGGTGCAGGCGGTCCAGCCGGGACGCGGCGACCCAGACCCACCACAGCGCGAGGGCGACGACGATCGTCACGTAGACGGTGATCTCGGACCACCTCATCGCGACTCACCCCGTCCCCTGCGCAGCTCGAGCAGCCGCGCGCCACGCACCGACGACGGGTCCTCGACCACCGGGGAGCGCCCGGCGGCCACGACCATCTCGTAGACCGCGAGCACCTGGCCCGTGACGGTCGACCAGTCGTACTGCCGGACCACCTCGAGGGCGTGGGCGGAGACCTGGTCACGCAGGACCGGGTCCCTGAGCACGCGCACGAGCGTCTGCGCCAGGTCCTCGCTGTCCCCCGTGCGGAACAGCACGCCGGCCGCGCCGTCGTCGAGCACCCGGGAGAAGGCGCCGAGATCGCTGGCGACGACGGTCGCACCGGCGCTCATCGCCTCGACGAGGACGATGCCGAAGCTCTCGCCACCCGTCTGGGGGCCGCAGTACACGTCCACCGACGCCAGCAGGCTCGCCTTGTCCTCGTCGGAGATCCCCCCGAGGAACTCGACCGCGGCCGCGGCCTCGTCCCCGAGCAGCTCCGCGACCTCCGCGGGACCGGTCTCGCCGCGCCCCGCGACGAGGAACCGCGCGCCCGGAATCTGCGCGAGCACCCGCGGCACGGCGCCGAGCAGGACGGGCAGCCCCTTGCGCTCCTCGTCGAGCCGCCCCAGGAAGGCGATGGTCGGGCGCTCGAGGGTGCCGGTCCAGCGGGCGTCGGGCTCGGCCGAGGCGAAGGCGTCGACGTACACGCCGTTGGGGATCACGACGGCGTCCCCGCCCATGTGCTCGACGAGCGTGCGACGGGCGTCCTCCGAGACGGCGATCCGGGCCGAGATCTTCTCCAGCGACTGCCGCACGAGGGGGTAGGCCATCTGCAGGGGCCGGGAGCGGATGAGCGCGGTGTGGAAGGTCGCCACGATGGGTCCGTCGGCGATCCAGAGGGCCAGCATGCCGAGGCTGGGGGTGACCGGCTCGTGCAGGTGCAGCACGTCGAACTCCCCGGCAGCCAGCCACTTGCGCACGCGCGCGGCGGTCAGCGGGCCGAACGTCATGCGGGCGACGGCGCCGTTGTACCGCACGGGGATCGCCCGCCCGGCCGCCGTCATGTACGACGGGATCGGCGTGTCCTCGTCGGCGGGGACGAGGACCGACACCTCGTGCCCACGCGCGATGAGCGCCTCCGCCAGGTCCCGCACGTGGAACTGGACGCCGCCGGGGACGTCGTAGGAGTACGGGCAGACGATGCCGATCCGCAGGGTGCGCTCGGTCATCGGGCGCTCCCCTGCGCCTCGAGGGTGGCGGCGTACCGCTCGGGATCGAGGTCCTCGACGAACACCTTCTGCAGCATGTGCCAGTCCTGCGGACGCTGGCGCACACCGGCGGCGAACTGGTCGACCCACGCCTGGGTCATCGTGCGCACCTGGTCCGCCCGGGGCACGTCCGCGGGCATCTCGATCGCCTTGTTGAACTGGATCACGATGCCCCACGGCGAGCCGGCCGCACGCCGCTGGGCTCCCCTCAGCCGCTCGTAGTAGATGACGGTGGTCACCAGGGGCGAGCCGGTGGTGATCGCGAGGGCGGCGGGTCCGACGGCCACCCGTGCCCGGTGACCGAACAGGTCGACCTCGATGCCCTTGGCGGTGAGGTCGCGGTCCGCGAGGAGCGGCAGGAGCCCCGCGCCCGCGCGTGCTGCACGCACCAGACCGCGGAAGACGTCGCCCCCGCCGGTCAGCGGGAAGATGGTGATGCCGATGCTCTCCCGGAACGCCACGAACTCCTGGAACAGCGCCTCCGGCTCGAGGCGCTCGGCCACGGTCGTCACCGGCGCGATCGCCCGGGTCGAGTACGCCCCGGCGAGGTCCCAGTTGCCGGTGTGCCCGAGCGCGAGGACGACGGCCCGGCCCTGGTCGGTGTGGACGCGCAGGTTCTCCATACCCACGGCACGCACGCGCGCGTCGACCTGCTCCGGTGCCATGGTCGCGAGGGCGAACGCCTCGCCGAAGTAGCGCATGTAGGAGCGCATCCCGGCGCGGCTGAGCCGCCGCAGCTCGCGGTCCCCGAGCTCGGGCCGGACCCGCGCCAGGTTCTTCTCCAGCTGACGCACCCCACCGCCCCGGCGCAGCCACGCGACGTCCGCGGCTCCGTCGCACAGGGCTCGCAGGAGCCCTCCGGGCAGGCGCCCGGCCACCCTCCAGGCGAGGGCGAACGCCCGCGCGACGTCTACCTTCACTCGGACACCCGCACGGCCTGGCGGTGCACCTTGGTCATGCGCTGCACGATCGTGACGGCCGACGCCAGCGCGAGCAGCCCGAGCACGACCGTGAGGACCACCTCGGGCGCTCCGAAGCCGACAGCGGCGGTGGCGACCAGGACGAGGGCCAGCCGGTCCGCGCGCTCGGCGATCCCGCCCGACGCCGTCATGCCCAGGCCCTCGGCCCGCGCACGGGCGTAGGGCACGATCGAGCCGAGCACCAGGCACGCCAGCGCGAGGACCGCGGTCGTGCGGTCGTCGCCCCCGGCCGTGAACCACAGGACGAGGCCCGCGAAGATCGCGCCGTCGCCGAACCGGTCGAGCGTGGAGTCGAGGAACGCCCCCCAGGGGCCCGACCGCCCCGACAGCCGGGCCATCACGCCGTCGAGGGAGTCCGTGAGGACGAACACCGCGATGACGAGCGTGCCGGGAAGCAGGTGCCCGGTGGGGAAGGCCCAGAGCGCGGTCACGACCACGACGAGGGTGCCGGCCACCGTGACCGCGTCGGGCGAGACGCCCAGCCGCAGGAGCACCCGCGCGACCGGGGTGAAGAAGCGCGTCATGGCACCGCGCAGTCCGTTCAGCACGTGCCGATCATCCCTTCGGTGCGGTCGGCCAGGCGGCCGCCAGACGGTCCCGCGTGTCCGCCAGCAGCTCGGGCAGCGCGCGGGTGCGTGCCACGATCGGCAGGAAGTTGGAGTCGCCGGCCCACCGCGGCACCACGTGCTGGTGCAGGTGCGCCGCGATCCCCGCACCGGCCACGTCGCCCTGGTTCATGCCCAGGTTGAACCCCTGCGGCGACGAGACCTGCCGGAGCACGCGCATCGCCGTGCGGGTCAGGGCGGCCACCTCGGCCACCTCGGGCTCGGTCAGGTCCGTGTAGTCGGCGACGTGCCGGTACGGGCAGACCAGCAGGTGCCCCGAGTTGTAGGGGTACAGGTTGAGCACCACGTACGCCACCTCGCCGCGAGCGACGACCAGCCCGTCCTCGTCGGTCAGCGTCGGGATGCGGCAGAAGGGGCAGCCGTCTCCCGCCTCACGGTCGACCGGCTTGTCCTGGCCGCCGAGATACGCCATGCGGTGCGGGGTCCACAGGCGTTCGAAGGCGTCGGGTACGCCGGCGAGGTGGTCGGCAGGCTCGCTCACGCTCAGACCTGCACGCGGTCGCGCACCGCCGAGACGATCCGCTCGATCGCCTCCGCGACGGGCACCCCGTTGTCCTGGCGCCCGTCCCGGTACCGGAACGAGACAGCCCCGGCCTCGGCGTCCTCGCCACCGGCGATGAGCACGAACGGGATCTTCTGCGTGCTGGCGTTGCGGATCTTCTTGCCGAACCGGTCGTCGGACCGGTCCACCTCGGCACGGATCCCCTGCGCCTTCAGCTGCCGGACGACGTCGTCGAGGTACCCCTCGAACGGCTCCGCGACCGGCACGGCGAGCACCTGCACGGGCGCCAGCCACGCGGGGAACGCACCGGCGTAGTGCTCGGTCAGCACGGCGAAGAACCGCTCGATCGAGCCGAACAGCGCGCGGTGGATCATCACAGGGCGCTGCCGCGTGCCGTCCGGAGCGGTGTACTCGAGCTCGAACCGCTCGGGCAGGTTGAAGTCGAGCTGGATGGTCGACATCTGCCAGGTGCGTCCCAGCGCGTCCTTGGCCTGCACGGAGATCTTCGGGCCGTAGAACGCCGCGCCCCCCGGGTCGGGCACGAGGTCCAGGCCTGACGCCTCGGCCACCTGGCGCAGCGTCTCGGTGGCCTCGTCCCAGGCCGCGTCGGAGCCGACGGACTTCTCCGGGTTCTTGGTGGACAGCTCCAGGTAGAAGTCGTCGAGCCCGTAGTCCTTGAGCAGGTCGAGGACGAAGGTCAGCAGGCTGGTCAGCTCGTCCTTCATCTGCTCACGCGTGCAGTAGATGTGCGCGTCGTCCTGGGTGAACCCGCGCGCCCGGGTCATGCCGTGCACGACGCCCGACTTCTCGTAGCGGTAGACGGTGCCGAACTCGAAGAGCCGCAGCGGCAGCTCGCGGTAGGACCGCCCGCGCGCCGCGAAGATCAGGTTGTGCATCGGGCAGTTCATGGGCTTGAGGTAGTAGTTCTGCCCCTGCTTGCGGATGTTGCCCTCGGCGTCGCGTTCCTCGTCCAGCGTCATCGGGGGGTACATGCCCTCGGAGTACCAGTCGAGGTGCCCCGAGATCTGGAACAGCTGCTCCTTGGTGATGTGCGGGGTGTTGACGAACGAGTAGCCCGCCTCCACGTGCCGCCGCCGGGAGTAGTGCTCCATCTCCATGCGGATGATGCCGCCCTTGGGGTGGAACACGGCCAGCCCGGAGCCGATCTCCTCGGGGAAGGAGAACAGGTCCAGCTCGTTGCCCAGCTTGCGGTGGTCGCGGCGCTCCGCCTCGGCGATGCGCTCCAGGTAGGTGCGCAGCTCGTCCTTCGTCGGCCACGCGGTGCCGTACACGCGCTGCAGCTGGGGGTTCTTCTCCGACCCGCGCCAGTACGCGGCGGCCGAGCGGGTCAGCTGGAAGCCGTTGCCCAGCACGCGGGTGCTCGGGACGTGCGGGCCGCGGCACAGGTCCTGCCAGACGACCGCCTCGGTCTCCCGGCCGGCGCCACGCACGTTCTGGTAGATGCTCAGGCCACCGAGCCCGACCTCGACGGAGGCTCCGTCGGCCGCCGTCGGGTCGCCCTTGAGGCCGATGAGCTCGAGCTTGTACGGCTCCTCGCGCAGCTCCGCGCGCGCCTGCTCCTCGGTCACGTCCCAGCGCCGGAACGTCTGCCCCTCCTTGACGATCCGGCCCATGACCTTCTCGATCGCCTTGAGGTCCTCGGGGGTGAAGGGGGTGTCGACGTCGAAGTCGTAGTAGAACCCGTCGGTGATCGGCGGGCCGATGCCCAGCTTCGCCTTGGGGTTGACCTCCTGCACCGCCTGGGCCAGCACGTGCGCGGCGGAGTGCCGCAGCACCGCGAGCCCGTCCGGCTCCTCGATGGTGACCGCCTCGACGACGGCGCCGGCCGCGAGCGGGAGGTGCAGGTCGCGCAGCTCACCGTCCACGCGGACGACGAGCACGTCGCGGCGGCCGGGGTAGAGGTCCGTACCCGTCGTCCCCGGCTCCACCGTGGTCGCGATCCCGTCGACGGTCAGGGTGATGAGCTCGGGCACCGGTACAGCCTCCTTCGTGGCCGCTCGCCCTGGCGGCGAGCCCCTCGATGCTACCGGCGGGCACGTCGCCGTTCCGACGCCTTAACCTCCCCGGGCGCACCGCCGAGGACCCGTCGTCACCACCGGTGCGCCACGTCGACCACGAGGCGGGACGTCGTCTCATGAGGTCCCGGCAGGATGAACGCGCGGAAGGGCAGGCGCGCGCGGGTCCCGACGCCGATCGTGGTGTTCCCGTCGTCGGAGGTGCCTGCCCACGCGACCTGCCGCAGCGTCCGGTAGCCGGTGACGTCTCGCATGTCGGTGACCGTGCCCGAAGTGGCCATGAGGAAGTACGGCGACCCGGACGCCGCTACCTGGGTCCAGGCGCGGGCGACGACCTCGAGCCGCGCGCCGCCGCGGACCGCGACGGCGTCCCCGGCGGGCATGGTCACCGTGTCCACGTACCTGACCACGTAGCCGGCAAAGGGGCCCTCGACGTCGATGACCACCCGGTCGTAGCAGGCGTGCCGACCCGTGCGGACGGCGAAGACGTCGCCGGTCCGCGAGGGCTCTCCGTTGGTCTTCTCCAGCGATCCCCAGCGGATGCCGCAGTACGGACCCGCGACGGACGGCGCCGCGGGAGTGATCACCAGGGCCGCCAGCAGGACGAACAGGACCACGACTCCGCGACGCCTCATCGCGCCATTCCTTTCACGAGAGCGATGCCCTCTGCACCTCTCAACGTAGCCCTCACGCGTGGCCACCGACAGCGCTCGGACACGCACGAGAGGCCACCCCGAAGGATGGCCTCTTGCGTGGTGCTGGTGGGCGATACCGGACTCGAACCGATGACCTCCTCGGTGTGAACGAGGCGCTCTACCAACTGAGCCAATCGCCCGTCGTCCACGAGATCGCCGTCATCGACACGAGGGTGCGTATCATGACGACCACCCGTGGGTGACATCGAGGAGATGTTACCCGGCCGGGGACGAGAATCCGAAACCGGGTCCGTGCACGTCGACGATGCGACAGTCAAGAGGTTGGCTGTCCCCAGGATGGGTGCTGCCACCCGTGGTCCACACGGCGGTCCGCGTCCCTCCGGGTGAACTCGCGGCGCCTACCGGTCCAATCGGGCGTGTGGCCTGCCATGATGGGACCTCCAGCCCTTGCGAACAGGAGGACCCGATGACGAGCTCGACATACGACGTCGTCGAGGTCGTCGCCATGCAGCTCATCGGCTCCGACGCCAGCGTCATCCCGGTGAGCGCCGAGTTCTCCTTCAGGACATCCGACCCCTACACGGTGCGCGCGGTCTTCACCGGCCCGCACACCATGTCGACGTGGCTGATCGGCCGCGAGCTCCTCTCCCTGGGGATGCACGCGACGGCCGAGGCGCCCGCCGGGACCGGTGACGTGCAGGTGTGGCGCGACGAAGACCCCGACTACACGCTCGTGTCGCTCAGCGGGGTCGAGGGCAGCGCGCTGCTCGCCGCTCCCACCGAGCCGATCGAGCGGTTCCTGGCCGCCACGGAGGGCCTGGTACCTCTGGGCTCCGAGAGCGACCGCATGGAGAGCGAGATCACGGCCCTGATCGCCGCGCTGCTCACCGCCTGACGCACGCAGACCTCGACCGGTTCCGCCGACGGCGGGACCGGTCGTCGTACGTCCGGGGACGGTCAGGGGTCGAGGTCGTCGGCCAGGCGCGCCTGGAAGAGCCGCTGCGCCTCGAGGGAGAGCGGACCGGCGTCGATGTCGGACCCGTCGAGAGCCACGACGGGTGAGACGTTGCGGATCGACCCCGTCATGAGCAGGTGTGCCGCACCGGTGGCCACGTCGTCCAGGACCTCGTAGCGCAGCTCCCCCGGCTCAGCCTCGCGGACGGGCAGCCCCGCCTCCCCCGCCCACTCGAGCAGCAGCTCGCGCGTGATGCCCGCCAGGCACCCGCTGGTCAGCGGCGGGGTCACCAGCTCGCCGTCGCGCTCGACGAAGACGTTGGACGCGGTGCCCTCGCACAGCTCGCCCACCGTGTTGGCGAGGACCGCCTCGTCGGCACCCTGCCGGTACGCCTCCGCGACGGCGACGACGTTCTCCGCGTACGACGTGGTCTTCAGCCCGGCCACCGCCGAGCGCTCGTTGCGGACCCACGGCACCCGGACCACCCGCGAGACCTCCGACCGGACGCCCGGCCCCGCGAGCACCAGGAGGCTCTGGCGCTGGTCGGCGGGGTCGAACCGGTACGAGCCCAGCGGACCCGGTCCACCTGTCAGGGTGATGCGCAGCCGACCGGTGTCCGGGCCGGCGGCGGCCAGCACGGCGGCCACGCCCGCGCGGACGGCGTCCTCGTCCGGCTCGGCCAGCCCGATGCCGACGGCGGACCGCTTCAGGCGCCGCAGGTGGCGCGTCAGGGCGAACGCTGTGCCGTCGTACACCGCGCACGTCTCGAACACCCCGTCGCCCACGGTCAGCCCGTGGTCGATGCCCGTCAGGAGAGGGTCCTCGGGACCGTGCAGACGACCGTTCGACCAGATCACGACACCCATCGGATCAGTCTGTCACCGGTGCGACGACGACGCCGGAGGCCAGAGCGACCAGGCGCGCCGCCTTGAGCTCCGTCTCCGCCCACTCCGCCTCGGGGTCGCTCCCCCACGTGATCCCGGCCCCTGTACCGAAGCGCAGCACGTCGTCGGCCCACCAGAACGTGCGGATGCCCACCGCCAGCTCGGCACGCACCGCGCCGTCGGCAGCGACCTCGACCCACCCGACCGCGCCGCAGTACGGCCCCCGCGGGACGGTCTCGAGCGCGGCGATGATGTCGAGCGCCGAGGACTTCGGCGCGCCCGACACCGACCCCGGCGGGTACGTCGCGTCGAGCAGCCGCGCCCACAGGTCGGGCGCGGCCGCGACGTCGTCGGCCAGCACGCCCTGGATCGTGCTCACCAGATGGACCAGGCCCGGGTGACGTTCCTCACCGAGCAGCGTCGTGACCTCGACCGTGCCTGGCACGCACACCCGCTGCAGGTCGTTGCGCACGAGGTCCGTGATCATCACGTTCTCGGCGCGGTCCTTCTCCGTCATGGCCTCCGACGTGGCTGCCGTGCCCTTGATCGGCCCGCTGGTCACCACGCCGTCCTCGACCCGCAGGAACAGCTCCGGCGACGCGGTCACCACCCACACCTCCCCCGGCACCTGGATGCCGCCGGAGTAGGGCGCCGGGTTGCCGGCGTCGAGCACCGCACCGAGCGACCTCGCGTCGGGCTCCCCCGTCAGCGGCGCGCTCAGCACGCGGCAGACGTTGGCCTGGTAGACGTCCCCCTCCTGGATGTGCGCGCGCACGTCGGCCACCGCGCGCACGTACGAGGACCGGTCGAGCGAGCTGCGCCAGGACGCCGGGCGGGGACCGGTCCACGCCCGGCTCTCCGTCGGCGTCGCCGGTCGCACGTCGGCGAACCGCCACGCCCGCACGCTGCCCTCGAAGTCGCCGACCACCGCCCACCACCCCGGCCTTCTGAGCCGCTCCGGCTGCGCACGGACGTCCACCGTCTCGACGACGCCGGTCGCCTCGATGCCGGCGAACCACGCGACGCCGCGCGTGTTCGTGGTCTGCTCAGGCACCCGCACACGCTACCCACCGGGGGCGCGACACCCCGGGTTCCGCACGATCACCCGGGTGCGGGGGGCCAGTTGGACTCTCGCCGAGATCGTCGGTTAGAGTTCGGGACGCACACGGAACACCGGTGAAAGCCGGGGTCACGTGCTGTGCGGACGTGGCTCAGTGGTAGAGCATCACCTTGCCAAGGTGAGGGTCGCGGGTTCGAATCCCGTCGTCCGCTCGGAGGCAGACACTCCTGATCGGCTGACCGCAGCCGCTGAGGACTGCGGTCTCAGGGTGGAGTGGCCGAGTGGCGAGGCAGCGGCCTGCAAAGCCGTATACGTGGGTTCGAATCCCATCTCCACCTCGTAACAGCTTCTTGTCTCATGCATGACCCGGCTTGATCCCCGGGCGATTGGCGCAGCGGTAGCGCGCTTCCCTGACACGGAAGAGGTCACTGGTTCGATCCCAGTATCGCCCACCATCACTACTGCAGGTCAGAGGGCCATCACCGAAGAATCGGGGTGGCCCTCAGTCATGCGTACGCCAACTGTGCACGCCAACCAGGTCTCCAGTTGGCGTACGCAGCGAGCCGATGGACGGACGCGGACGGCCCTGGACGACACCGGCTTGGGGTCCGTTCCGCTGCAGCGAGGCCCGCGATCCGAACCTGGCCGCAAAGCGTCAAAGTCCGAGGGAATCCCCGAGCGTGTCCATCGCCTTGCGTGCCGTCGGCGTCGTCAGGTGCGCGTGCACCTCGGCGGCGATCTGGGTGCCGGCGTGGCCCAGGAGCTCGGAGACGGCCTCGAGGTTGACGCCGCCGCCCGTGAGGCGGACCACGCGCTCTTGCCTTCCGTCTGGATACCCCTGGGGGTATATTGCTCTCATGCAGAACGAACAGACAGGCTCCGCGCCCGAACACCGCAGGATCATCATCGTCGGTGGTGTCGCCGGTGGCATGAGCGCAGCGGCGCGAGCGCGGCGGCTGGACGAGCGCGCCGAGATCGTCGTGCTCGAGCAGTCCGAGTACGTCTCGTTCGCCAACTGCGGCCTCCCGTACCACCTGTCCGGTGAGATCGAGCGCCGCGACGACCTGCTGCTGCACACACCGGCCTCGCTCGGCGCGGCGCTCGCGCTCGACGTGCGCACCGGCAACCGGGTCACCGCGATCGACCGGGCCGCCCGCTCGGTGTCGATCACCACCACCGACGGCCCCTACGAGCTGGCCTACGACGCGCTCCTGCTCTCCCCCGGTGCCGTCGCGGTGCGTCCGCCGATCGACGGGCTGGACCACTCCGCCGTGCACTCCTTGCGGACCATCCCCGACCTCGACGCCCTCGACGAGCACGTCACGCGGCTGGTCGACGGTCGCAGCGACGACCACCGGGCACGCGCCGTCGTCATCGGCGCTGGCTTCATCGGCCTCGAGGCGGTCGAGGCGCTGGTCGCCCGCGGCCTGGAGGTCGACGTCGTCGAGCTCGCCGACCACGTCCTCCCGCCGCTGGACGCCGAGCTGGCACCCCTGCTCGCCGACGAGCTCCGCGCGCACGACGTCGGCCTGTACGCGGGAGTCTCGGCGCTCTCCGTCACCCCCGGCGCCGAACGCGCCGTCGAGCTCACCCTGTCGGACGGGACCACGCTGAGCGCCGACCTCGTCGTGGTCAACGTCGGCGTGCGTCCGGCGAGCCGGCTGGCCCGCGACGCCGGCCTCGACGTCGGTCCGACCGGCGCCATCCGTGTCGACGCCGACCAGCGCACCTCCGACCCGCACATCTGGGCCGTCGGCGACGCGGTGGAGGTCGTCCACGCGGTGACGGGGGCCGTCGGACCGGTACCGCTGGCCGGGCCCGCCAACCGTCAGGGCCGCCGCGCCGCGGACTCCATGCTCGGCCGTCGCACCACCCCCCAGGCACCGGTGCTGGGTACCGCCATCGTGCGCGTGTTCGGGCTCACCGCCGCCGTGACCGGTGCGAACCAGCGCACCCTGGCCGGGGCCGGGATCCCGCACGAGGTGGTCCGCATCCACCCCGGGCACCACGCCGGCTACTTCCCGGGGGCCGAGCAGATCCACCTCGTCGCCAGCTTCGCCCCAGACGGTCGGCTGCTCGGTGCTCAGGCGGTGGGCCGTGCAGGCGTCGACAAGCGCATCGACGTCCTGGCCACCGCACTGCGCGCCGACATGACCGCCGACGACCTCGCCGAGCTCGAGCTGGCCTATGCCCCGCCGTACGGATCGGCCAAGGACCCGGTGAACATGCTCGGGTTCGTCGCCCAGAACGCGCTCGACGGGACGACCCCGCAGTGGCACCCAGCGCAGCTGGACGACGTGCTGGCCGACACCCTCGTGCTGGACGTCCGCTCGCCGGCCGAGTTCGACCGCGGCCATCTCAAGGGTGCGCTGCACATCCCGCACACCGAGCTGCGCGGCCGTCTGGACGAGGTCCGCGCGGCCGCCGCGGGCCGCCCCGTCAGCGTGCACTGCGGATCCGGCGTGCGCTCCCACATCGCGACCCGCGTCCTGCTCGCCGAGGGCATGGACGCGTGCAACCTGTCCGGGGGCTGGCTGACGCTCACCGCTGTCCGCCCCGACCTCGTCGCCTGAAGGAGAACCCCATGTCGCTCACCAGCAGCCTCCGCCGACTCTTCGGCAGCACGGACGACGGCAACGACACCCTGCGGCCCACGATCGGCGCCGCCCGCGCGCTCGAGCTGGTCCGCGACGGAGCCGCGCTGCTCGACGTGCGCGAACGCGCCGAGTGGAACACCGGCCACGCGCCCCAGGCCCTGCACGTGCCGCTCGGCGAGATCGACAAGGCACCCCGACGCCTGACGCAGGACACACCCGTCGTGGTGATGTGCGCCTCGGGCATGCGCTCGCGCAGCGCCGCCAAGCACCTGCGCAAGCTCGGCTTCGAGGCCACCAGCCTGTCGGGCGGCATCGGCGCCTGGCAGGCCGCTGGCGGCGCCGTCCGCCGCTGAAACACACACCCCCCGAAGGAGAACCACCATGTGCTCACCCGCCCGCTGCTCCACCTGCGGCAAGGTCACCTGGTCCGGCTGCGGCGAGCACGTCGACGCCGTGATGGGCGACGTGCCCCGCGCCCAGCAGTGCACCTGCCGCTGACCCTCGGCACCACCCGAGTACCGTGACCCACCCCCGACGAAGGAGAACACCGCCATGGAGCTGGACAAGGACGAGATGTCCAAGGTCTCCAACCGGCTCAAGCGCGCCCAGGGCCAGCTCACGGCCGTCGTGCGCATGATCGACGAGGGCCGTGACTGCGAGGACATCGTCACCCAGCTGTCCGCGGTCTCCCGCGCCCTCGACCGCGCCGGGTTCGCGATCATCGCCACCGGCATGCGCCAGTGCCTGACGCAGCCGGACGACGGCGAGCCGGGCACCCTCGACGTGCAGAAGCTCGAGAAGCTCTTCCTCTCACTCGCCTGACGCCCCCGCCGGACGCCGGGCGCCTCCGGGCGCACCGCCGTCCCACGGGGTCGAGGTCACCCGCTACGGCTTCCCCTTCCGCTTCGGCTTGGGCTTGGATGACGCCTTCGCTGCCGCCGCCTTCGCCTTCGCGGCGGCCAGTGCGGCCGCGAACGCCGCCTTGACCGCGTCGTCCAGCCGGAAGGCGTCCACCTCGCCCTCGAGGCTCTTGTAGGTAGCGAGGACCTCGTCGCGCACCGAGGCGGCGAGGTCGCGGACGTCGTCGATGTCGACGCTCGCCGGGTCGGTCGTGAGGGCCTTCCACTGCGTCAGGAACGTCGTGAGCTCGGCGTCGACCGCCTGCAGCCGTGCCCGGAGGGCGGTCTCGACCTGGGTCGGCTGCTTGAGCGCTGCGAGCTGCTGGAGATGGAGTCGAAGCGCACCGGCCTGCCACGCGGCGAACGTCGCGACGTGGGGCGCAGTGGTCCCCGTCGTGGCGCCCCCGGCGAAGTCGTCCAGTTCGACGAAGGCGGAGCCGTGCTTCAGGAGGAACCCGAGGAACTGTTTGTGCGGGCCGTACATCACGGCGAACATGCGCTCGGCGTGCCCCACCTGGTCCGGGTCGAGCGCGGCGGGGTACCTCGCGGCCTTGACTGCGTCGACGACCGTCACGGGCATCCCGGTGGCCGCGGCGACCTGCGCGACCGACCGGCGCTGGCCCAGCAGGTTCCGGATGATGAGGACGTCCTGGTCGGCGTGCCGCGCCTCGTGGTAGAGCGTCCCCACCACCTCGCTGACCTCGGGCTCGGTGAGCTGTCCGAGCGTCGTCGGTCGGGGCGTGCGGGCGCTGAACGCCGACGTGTTCACGCTCAGGGTCCAGGTCGTGGAGTCGAACGACCCGTTCGGGCCGCTGCCGGGGCCGATGTTCCACGTCACGGTCGGAACGCCCGCTGCCTTCAGCTGGACGTCGATGGACTTCCTCAGCGCCCCGGCGAAGTCACGCAAGGACAGTCGGCCCTGCGTCGTCCGGAGCCTGACCGCGTCCGAGACGAACGCCCCTTGGCTCGGCGGCCGGTCCAAGCCGTACGGGGCGCGCTGCACGACGGGTGCGGGCCCGACGTGCGGGGTGGTCCGCTCGGCCGCCGTGCTGCGGACGAGGCGTCGCGCGACGCCGTTGCCGGCCGTCCGCTGCAGGTCGAGGATCGAGTCGCGGGTGACGCGACCTCGGCCGGTCGCAGCGAGGCCCTGCCGACCCGTCGCGCGCGCGGGGCGACGTTCGGTGGCCGACTCTCTCGGTGCCTCGGTGTGGTGCTGTCGCACGGTGGACCTCCGCAGACGCTCTCAGGTGACAGAGTCGCGGCGTCCTGCCCGCGATACGTGCCGACGCCTGCTCGGGACGCGTGCGGTCCTGTTCCCCGCACCGAGCGTAGGCGACGGGACGCGCCGATCCCAACGCGGCGACCGGTCACTGGCCCGAGTCCGAACGGGGACGCGCCGCGCTCCCCCGCTGCCTACGTCGCCCCGAACAGGGCCTCCACGTCGGGCAGGCGCTCGAACCGCGAGAACGTCCCCCGCTCGGCGATCTCCCTGGCGGCCGACAGCACGCCGTCCCACGCGGTGCGCGCGAGCGTGCCCCCGACGCTGATCCGGCGGACCCCGAGCTGCGCGGCCTCGGCAACCGTGGTGAACGGGGAGTTGATCAGAAGGTTCACCGGTCTCGGTGACACCGCGGCCACGATGGCCGACACGTGCTCCAGGTTGTCGATCCGCGGGGCGTAGAGACAGTCGGCGCCGACGTCCGCGTACGCCCGGAGCCTCCTGATCGTCTCCTCGATGTCGGGACGCCCGCAGACGAAGCCCTCAGAGCGGGCCGTCAGGACGATCCCCGTGCCGCTCTCGTCGATCGCCTGCCGTGCGGCTGCCACCCGTGCGACCGCCAGCTCGAAGTCGAACAGCGGATCGGCGTCGTCTCCGGAGGCGTCCTCGATCGAGAGCCCGGCGATCCCCGTCGCCGCGGCCAGCTTCACGTTCGCCGCGACGCCGGCGGGATCCCGTGCGTAGCCGTCCTTGAAGTCCGCGTTGACCGGCACAGACACGGCCCCGGCGATCTGTCGGAGATGCTCGAGCGTCTGGTCGCGGGTGACGTCGTCGTCCGGGAGGCCGAGCGACCACGCCAAGCCGGCACTCGTCGTGGCCAACGCCGTGAACCCCAGCTCCTCCAGGAGCCGTGCGCTCCCGACGTCCCACGGGTTCGGCATCACGAAGCAGCCCGCGCGATGCAACCGATGGAACTCGGCGACCCGATCGTCCATGTCCGCACCACATCTCGTCGACGAGCCAGGTTTCGCACCCTATTCCGATTCGGTCGACCTGTGTGCGGTCGGCCGTGTGTGCCACCCGCGACCTGGCGGCCAGGTCGCGGGTCGTCACGTGCCAGCGGTCACAGACCGGGAGCGTCCGGGGCAACCC
Organism: uncultured Cellulomonas sp.; assembly: GCF_963527515.1. NCBI lineage: Bacteria > Bacillati > Actinomycetota > Actinomycetes > Micrococcales > Cellulomonadaceae > Cellulomonas > uncultured Cellulomonas sp. Next base: position 20,519 of record NZ_CAURTV010000031.1, read on the forward strand.
GCCTAGAATCGGCGCCATGAGCGCCCACGGACTCGCCCAGGCCCAGCGCAAGATGAGCGACGGAGCGGTGCACCCGATCGCCGTCGACGTCTTCACCCGTTTCTACGGACTCCTGGAGTCCGGCGCGACCGGCGTGATCCGGGAGACCGACGTCGACCCGCTCACCGACGTGCCGCACGCCGCCGACCTCGACGTCGACGAGGAGGTCGGCCGTGCCGCGCTCGCGGTCACGGCAATCATCAAGCTCAACGGCGGTCTCGGTACGTCGATGGGGATGGACCGCGCGAAGTCCCTCCTGCGCGTCCGCGGTGACAGGACGTTCCTGGACGTGATCGCCGGCCAGGTGCTCGCGGCCCGCGCGGCGACCGGCGCACGGTTGCCCCTCGTCCTCATGAACAGCTTCCGGACCCAGGACGACACCCTCCGGGCGCTCGCCACCTACCCCGACCTGCCCGTCGACGGGCTGCCGCTCGACTTCGTCCAGAACCGCGAGCCCAAGCTGCTCGTCGACGACCTCACCCCCGTCACCTGGCCGGCGAACCCCGACCTCGAGTGGTGCCCACCAGGCCATGGCGACCTCTACACCGCGCTGCAGGCGTCCGGCGTCCTGCGGACCCTGCTCGACGCGGGCTTCAGGTACGCGACGGTGTCGAACTCGGACAACCTCGGGGCGGCTCCGGACGCGCGCATCGCCGGGTGGTTCGCAGCGTCGGGTGCCCCGTTCGCGGCCGAGGTCGCGCGGCGCACGCCTGCGGACCGCAAGGGCGGCCACCTCGTGGTCCGACGGACCGACGGCCGGCTGGTCCTGCGCGAGTCCGCCCAGACTCTTCCCGAGGACGCCGACGCAGCCGGCGACATCGAGACCCACCGGTACTTCAACACCAACAACCTCTGGCTCGACCTGGAGGCGCTGGCGGCGGAGCTCGACCGCACGGGCGGGGTCCTGGACCTGCCGCTCATCCGGAACGAGAAGACCGTGGACCCGAGCGACAAGACGTCGCCGAAGGTGGTCCAGATCGAGTCGGCCATGGGTGCCGCGATCGAGGTGTTCGACGGTGCCGTGGTGCTCGAGGTCGACCGCTCGCGGTTCCTGCCGGTGAAGACGACGAACGACCTGCTCGTGCTCCGGTCGGACGTCTACGAGCTCGGCGACGACTTCCGTCTGACGGCCCGCGTCGAGGCGCCCTACGTCGACCTCGACCCGGGGCACTTCGCGCTCATCGCCTCCTTCGACGACCGTGTCCCGCACACCCCGTCCCTCGCCGGAGCGACGTCGCTGCGGGTCCGGGGTGACTGGGGCTTCGGGCGTGACGTCGTCGTCGTCGGCGATGCGGTGCTGAGCGACGTCGGCGAGGGTGCGGTGGTTCCCGACGGCGCACGGGTGGGGCCCGCCGGCATCGAGTGATCCAGCAGGACTCCGCGGCGTCGCGCCGAAGGCCGCGACGTGGTGCCCGCTAGCGTGGGCCGCGGTACGCACGGGTCGTGCCCCGGAACGGAGATGGCGTGGCGGGTCCGCTGATTGCGACGAAGCTGCACGTCCCGACGCTGCGGCGCGGCCTGGTCGCCCGCCCACGTCTCCTCGAGCGGGTCGGCCCCGGGGCCGACGCGAGGCTGACGCTGGTGTGCGCGCCCGCGGGGTTCGGCAAGTCCACGCTCGTGGCGGAGTGGATGGCGAGCGCTCCCGCCGACGGGCGCTCCGTCGCATGGCTCTCGCTCGACGGCTCGGACAACGACCCCGCGACGTTCTGGACGTACGTGCTCACCGCGCTCGAGGGCGCGACGGTCGGTGCGGGTTCTCGTGCGCTCGACCTGATCCTCTCCTCCCCCGCGGCGACCGACCTCGTCCTCACGACACTCCTCAACGAGCTGGCCGCGACGCCGGGTCAGGTCTGGCTCGTGCTCGACGACTACCACCTCGTGGACGACCCGGAGATCGCCAGGGGCATGGGCTTCCTGCTGACGCACCTCCCGCCCCAGGTCCATGTCGTGCTCTGCACGCGCGTCGATCCCGACCTGCCGCTGGCGAGATGGCGGGTGCGCGGTGACCTGGTCGAGATCCGCGCCGCCGACCTGCGGTTCACGCTCAGCGAGACGACGACGTATCTGGGCGAGCACACCGCGCTGCGCCTCTCCGCTGACGACGTGGTTGCCCTCGAGCAGCGCACGGAGGGCTGGATCGCGGCGCTGCAGCTGGCCGCACTGTCCTTGCGAGGGCACGACGACGTCCGGGGCTTCATCGACCAGTTCGCGGGCACCGACCGCTACCTGGTCGACTACCTCGTCGAGGAGGTGCTGGCGCACCAGCCGGCTGCGGTGCGCGACTTCCTGCTGCGCACTGCCGTCCTCGACCGCCTCACGGGCGCACTGTGCGACGCCGTCGTCGACGGGGACGACGGCACCCGCATGCTCGTGACCCTGGAGCGCGAGAATCTGTTCCTCGTCGCACTGGACGACCGACGCGAGTGGTTCCGGTACCACCACCTCTTCGCCGACGTGCTGCGCGTGCGGTTGCTGGCCGATCGTCCCGACCTGGTCCGGGTGCTGCACCGGCGCGCCAGCCTCTGGCACGAGGCGAACGGGTCGACCGACGAGGCAGTCAGCCACGCGCTGGCGGCGCAGGACATCGACCGCGCGGTCCACCTCATGGAGCTGGCCGTCCCGGACATCCGCCGCCACCGGCGCGAGGCCCTGGTGCTGGGTTGGCTGAAGGTGCTTCCCGACGAAGCCGTCCGTCGCAGCCCGCTGCTCAGCGTCCTGTCCGCCTACATGCTCATGGTCTTCGGCGACCTCGACGCCGTCGGTGCACGGCTCGACGACGCCGACCGTGCGCTCGCGACGGCGCCGGACGGTCCTGCGCCGTCGCCGGTGAAGGCGGAGGAGCTCCGGACGCTGCCCGCCACGATCGCCGTGCACCGCGCCTCCCTCGCGCAGGCCCGCGGCGACGTGGCGGGAACGGAAGACCACGCCCGGCGAGCGCTCGAGCTGGCCGGCCCCGACGACCACCTCGCACGCGGTGGCGCGGCCGGGTTCCTCGGCCTGGCAGCGTGGGCTCGGGGCGAGGTGGCCCCGGCGCTCGAGACGTTCGGGCAGGCAGTCGAGAGCCTGCGCGCGGCGGGGAACCTCGTGGACGCGCTGAGCAGCATCCCCGTGCTGGCCGACCTGTGGGTCGTGGCGGGCAGCCCGAGCACCGCACGCGGCCTCTACCTGCGCGCGCTCGAGGTCAGGGGCGCCCACGACGGGCCCGTCATGCGTGCGACTCCCGGACTCCATGTGGGACTCAGTGAGCTGGACCTCGAGGCAGGCGACGTCACGGGCGCCTCGCGACACCTCGAGCAGGCCGCGGCGCTCGGTGAGGGTGCGGCCATGGCCGAGAGCCGGTACCGATGGTTCGCCTCGATGGCACGCGTCGCCTTCGTCGAAGGTGACCCTCAGAGGGCGGTCTCGCTCCTGGACCAGGCGGAGCAGCTCTATCGACCGGGGTTCTTCCCGGACGTGCGGCCGATCGCCGCGATGAAGGCCCGCATCTGGATCGCCCAGGGCCGGCTGGCCGAGGCCGCCGACTGGGCACGCCGGCGGGGCGTCTCGGCCACGGACGAGGTCGCGTACCTGAGCGAGTTCGACCACCTGACGCTGGTGCGGCTGCTCATCGCCCAGCACCGACACCGGGATCCCCACGCCCTGAGCCGCGCGCTCCCCCTGCTGGCTCGGCTTCGACAGGCTGCGACGGGCACCGGTCGAGCGGGGAGCCTCCTCGAGATCGACCTGCTCACCGCGCTGGCTCAGGACGCACGAGGAGACCGTCGGACTGCCCAGCGGACGCTCCGCAAGGCGTGGGACGAGGCTCCGGAGCCGGACGCCTCCGTGCGCCTCTTCCTGGACGAGGGCGCCCCGGCCCGGGAGCTGCTGCGTGATGCTGGCGAGCATCTCCGACGCCTGCTCGGCGTCGCGGCAGCGAGCGGCGGACGCACCGACGACGCGGTCCTGGACCCGTCGGCGGAGCAGCTCAGCGCGCGCGAGCTCCAGGTGCTGCGGCTGCTGGACAGCGAGCTGACGGGCCCGCAGATCGCCCGCGAGCTGTTCGTCACGCTCAACACGCTGCGCAGCCACACCAAGCGGATCTTCACCAAGCTCGGTGTCACCAGCCGCCGGGCGGCGGTCCTGCGTGCGCACGAGCGCGGCGTGCTGTAGCCCGGGCGCGCGGGTCACATCGCCGCTCACCTCAGGTGGTGATGCCCCACCACCAGGCCGGTTCCTAGGTTCAGGTCATGCCGCGGCACCCGCCACGGACCGAACCAGGGAGCCGGACATGTCCATCACCACCACGACGCTCACCCGGGCAGCGGGCCTCGCAGCGGTCGCCGCGGGCCTGCTGTTCATCACCGTCCAGATCAACCACCCGCCGCTCGACGCCGACTTCGTGACGTCGACGGAGTGGCACGTCCGCCAGAGCATGAAGGTGCTCATGGCCGTCCTCGCGCTGGCCGGGATCACCGGGATGTACCTGCGCCAGATCAGGCAGATCGGCGTTCTCGGCCTGGTCGGCTACCTCGTCGCGGCCGGCGGCTACCTGATCATGATGTGCTCCGAGGTCATCGGCCTGGTCGTCCTGCCGGCCATCGCGCACAGCACACCGGGCTACGTCAACGACATCCTGGCGATCGCCACCGGCGGCTCCGCGGTCGGAGACGTCGGCTCGTTCATGACTCTCAACCTGCTCGGTGCCTTCGGCTACGTCGTCGGCGGTCTCCTCTTCGGCATCGCGCTCTACCGCGCCGACGTCCTTGCTCGCTGGGCCTCGGCCCTCCTCGCCGTCAGCACGGTGGCCACCCTCGCCATCCCGCTGCTGCCGGACGTCAACCAGCGCCTGTTCGCCATCCCCGACGGCATCGCGCTCGCCGCCCTCGGCTACTCCCTGTGGCGCGACCAGCGCACGGCCACCGATCTGCCCACGCTCGCGCCGACGAGTTCGCAGCTCGACCCGGCCGGCGTGAAGTGACGGTCCATCCCGAAACAGCCCGCCCGGTCGGCACCGTCGACCGGGCGGGTGCGGTGACTCGGCACGCCGGACCCGGGGAGCCCGCGGCCTACACGCTCCGGGTCGCCGGACATCTCGACCCGCACTGGGCACCAGCGCTGGGTGGCCTGGCCCTGACCCATGACGACGACGGAGCGACGAGCCTCAGCGGAGTCGTCGCCGACCAGGCCGAGCTGCACGGGCTGCTGGCCAGGATCCGCGACCTGGGCGTCACGCTGCTCTCCGTCGCGATCGTCGACCAGACCTAGGCCGATCGGTCGTGGGTCGAGCACTCAGGCCCCAGAGATCCCGTCGAGGACCCGGTGCAGCCCCCAGACGAACTGGGCCTCGGAGATGTAGCCGGCCATCACCGTCGCGGCGGCGGCCGTACGCGGCAGGTGCGCCGCCGGGATCGCCGTGAAGGCGTCCAGGCGGGCAGCGATGCGGTCCTGCTCCGGAGGCAACGGCGCGACCGCGTGCTGGTCGGCCACCTCCATCGCGATCGATCCGAAGGCGTACACGATCAGCAGGTAGGCGGCGCGTGCGGCGTCGGCGGGATCGAGGCCGGCATCGGCGAGCAGATCCAGCAGACGTTCGTTCAGCGCGAGCGCATGCGGCCCGTCCATCGGACCACCGATCATCAGGGGCACCGCACCGGGGTGCGCCAGGAGAGCGCGGCGCAGCTCCACGGCCAGGTCTGCGACCCGGTCGCGCCACGACCGCGCGTCGTCTCCGGCTGCCGTGTGGTCCACCTCGCCGAGGAGGCGCTCGACGACACCCCTGACGACGGCGGCCTTGTCCGGGAAGTAGGTGTAGACGGCGTTCGGTGCGACCCCGACCTTCGCGGCGATGCCCCGGATCGAGGCCGCGGCAGGTCCGGCCTCGTCGAGCAGCGTCAGTGCGGCGGACACGATCTGGTCCTGGGTGAGGGCACGTCGCGGACCGGTGCGACCTGGCGTGGTTGCTGTAGACATCGGGGTTCCTCTCGCCTCTTGACTTCCTGTTGCACACCGTACACTGTTTGTACGCCGTACAAACGCTGTACGGCGTGCAGACAGGGGTTCACGATGACCAGTACGACCGTCGGGCTCCGCCGGATCACCGGCGGACTGTTCATGGTGGGAGCGATCGCCTTCGGGACGGCAGCAAGCGTGCTGTCGTCGACGTTCGAGTGGCCGGACATCCTGCGCGAGCCGGCCGCTGTCGTGCTGCCGGCGTTCGTCGCGGGCGGTCCGAGCCTCGTGTGGACGTGGTTCGCCACGGCGTGGACGTACGCGATCCTGCTCGTCCCGGTTCTGCTGCTCCCCGCGGCGCTCGGGCGACGCGACCACGCCACCCTGCGCGTGGGCACCTACCTCGGCGCGGCCTCCGTCCTGCTGTCCCTGATCGGGTTCCTCCGCTGGGTGTTCGTCGTGCCGCCCCTCGCCGACGCGTACGTCACCGGTGACGCCACGACCAAGGCCGCGGTCGACGCCGCGTGGACGGCCCAGCACCAGTTCGGCGGAGCGCTGCTCGGCGAGCACCTGGGCCAGCTGCTCGTCATCACCTGGTCGGTCATCGTGAGCGTGGTCATCCTGCGCACCCGGGTCCTGCCTCGCTGGCTGGGGGTGTCCGGGCTCGTCGTCAGCGCGGTCTACCTCCTCAACCAGGGCGACATCCTCGCGACCGCGCTCCCCGGCTTCCCTGTCGTGGACCTCGCCGGGCTGCTCGGCAGCACCGGATGGGGACTGTGGGTCGCCGCGCTCGGGATCACCCTGCTCGTCCGCCGCGCACGCTCGACGACGACGACGCCGCCACTCGTCCTTGCCGACACGACCACCCGAGCATGACCTCCACCACTGCACGTCCCTGGGCACCACGAGCCTCGAGGAGGCACACCATGTCCGCGTCCCACCCGTCCCGCTCCTGGTGGACCTGGTTCGCCGGGTTCCTCTCCTTCCCGATCGCCGGCGTCGCGGGCACCGCCGCAGTCGGCCGCGTCGACAGCCCGATCGCCGCCCTGGTGGGTGGGACCGTCGCCGGCCTCGTCATCGGCGCCGCGCAAGCGCTCCTCAGCCGCCGCCTGGATCCACGACGCTGGATCCCGGCGACCGCGCTCGGCATGGGCCTCGGGCTCCTCGTGGGCGCCTCGATCGTCGGTTACCGCACCTCCTTGCCCGACCTGGCGATCATGGGCGCACTGACCGGAGCGGTCCTCGGGCCGGTCCAAGCCCTGGCTCTGCCCAGCCGGACACGTGCGCGCTGGCTGTGGGGCGCAGCGATGCCGGCGCTCTGGGCGTCGGGGTGGATCGCCACCACCCTCGGCGGAATCAGCGTCCAGGACCAGTTCACCGTCTTCGGCGCCTACGGGGCCATCACCTTCTCGGCCCTCTCCGGCCTGCTGCTCGGCCGCCTCGTGCCCGACCGCACGAGTGTTCCGTCGGGACCCGCACCCGCCACCGCCCGGATCGCGTCATGACCGGGCCACGGCATGTCATCTTCGGAACCGGCGCTATCGGCATGGCCACGTTCGACGCCCTGCGCCGCCGCGGCGAGACCGTCCGGCTCGTGAACCGGTCCGGCCGGGCGCGCGTGAGCGACGACGTGGAGGTCGTCGCCGGGGACGCCCGCGATGCAGCGTTCTGCACCGCCGTCACGGCCGGCGCCGCCGTCGTGTACCAGACCCTGAACCCGCCCTACGCCCAGTGGACGGCCCAGTTCCCCGCGCTGCAGGCCGGCGTGCTGGCCGGCGCAGAAGCCGCCGGTGCCCGTCTGGTCAGCATGGAGAACGTCTACATGTACGGCCGCCCGGACGGTGCACCTCTGACCGAGGACCGCGCGTACGCCGCGCACACCACGAAGGGCCGGCTGCGCGGCGCGATGGCCCGGGACCTCCTCGCAGCACACCGCGAGGGGCGCGTGCAGGTCGCGATCGGTCGTGCGTCGGACTACTTCGGCCCCGGCGGCGGAGCCCAGTCCAACCTGGGCGACCGCGTCTTCCCCGCAGCGGCGGCCGGGAAGACCGCCAGCGTCCTGGGCGACCCCGACCAGCCGCACACCTACACCTACGTCCCCGACATCGGCGAAGGGCTGGCCGTCCTCGGTGAGCACCCCGACGCACCAGGCCACGTCTGGCACCTGCCGAACGACCCGCACACCCGCACCACCCGCCGGCTCGTCGAGACGGTCTACCGGCTGGCCGGCCACCGCCCGAGGCTGCGCCGGGTGCCCCCGTCGGTGCTGCGAGGCCTGGCCCTGGCCAACCCGACCGTGCGGGAGCTGCTCGAGATGCAGTACCAGTTCGAGGAGCCCTTCATCGTCGAGAGCGCCCTGATCGCCAGCAAGCTCGGCGCACGTGCCACCCCGCTCGACGACGCCCTCGCCGCCACCCTCACCAGCTACCACCCCCGCTGATGGACGAGATCCACGGCCTGATGGCCGGGAAGACGGTGCTCGTGACCGGCGCGACGTCGGGCATCGGCAGGGCGACGGCGATCGGCCTGGCCGCCCGCGGGGCGCACGTCGCGCTCACCGGTCGCAGCGGCGAGCGCACCCAGGACGTCGCCCGCGAGATCCGCGCGTCCGGTGGCACAGCGGATGCCTTCGTCGCGGACCTCTCGTCGCAGGCTCAGGTGCGGCAGCTCGCCGACGACGTCCTGCACACCTGTCCCCGGCTCGACGTGCTGGTCAACAACGTCGGGGGCTACTGGAGCACCAGGCACCTCACCGTCGACGGACTCGAGCGCACCTTCGCGCTCAACCACCTGGCGCCGTTCCTGCTGACCAATCTCCTGCTCGACCGGCTCGCACGAACCGGCCCGGCGCGCATCGTCACCGTGTCCTCCCAGGCGCAGGCCCAGGGCCGGATCGACCTCGACGACCTCCAGGGCGAGCGGGCCTACTCGGGTTCGCGCGCCTACAACCAGTCCAAGCTGGCCAACGTCATGTTCACCTACGCGCTGGCCAGGAAGCTCCGGGGCACCTGGGTCACCGCCACCGTGCTGCACCCAGGCGTGGTCAACACCTCCTTCGGCGCGGACGACCCCGGCCGCATCCAGCGCGTCCTCGTTCCCGTGATCCGTCCCTTCATGAAGACACCGGCACAGGGCGCGGCCACCTCGATCCACCTGGCCTGCGCCCCCGAGCTCGAGCACGTCAGCGGCGTCTTCTTCGCGCACGGCAAGCCCAAGCGATCGTCAGAGCGGAGCTACGACGAAGCCGTCGCGGCTCGGCTCTGGGAGCTCAGCGCGGACCTGGTCGGACTGCCGGGCTGACCGGTGGCGGCGACGTCCGGCCGTGCGGTCCGGAACCGCAGGGGACATGATGGGCCGCGCGTGGGGATGCGCGTCGCGATCATTCGCCTCGTGCGCCGCGATGACACGCGACCCGGAGCACCATGGCTCTCCATCTCGTCGCAGGGCGTTCGTCCATCGCGACGGGCAGAGACTGGATCGCGTCCGAGGCTGTCCTCGGCGGTCTGGCCGCGGACCACGCGCCGTTGCTCAGGCTGCTGAGCAGCGAGCTGATCACGAACGCGGTCGAGCACGGTCCCCGCTCCGGCGACGTCACGATCCGCGTGCGGTGCGTAGACGATCAGATTCGCGTCGAGGTGGATGACGAGGGCTCCAACCCACCCCAGCTCCGCGCCGCGGACTTCGCCGCGGTGGGTGGCCAGGGCATGAGGCTCGTCGATGCCTACGCCACACGGTGGGGCTGTCACCTGCGCGGTGCGGACGGCAAGACGGTGTGGTTCGACGTGCCGATCTGAGGGACGCGACGCCGAGGGCGCGTGCGGCCGACCACCGCTCACAGGACGGGACTGATCGAGACGACCGCCCACGGTGGCAGCTCGAGGTCGACCGTGAGGACGCCGTCGTCGTCTACCGCGAGATCGCTGCGCTGGAGGTCGTCCGCCGCCACGCGCAGACGCGACTCCTGGTCGCGCGTGAGGTTGAGCGGCTCCCCCATCCCGTGCCACGCCTCGGCGACGTTCCCGTGGTCCCAGTCGAGCTGCTCGACCCGGTAGACCGCTCCCGGCGCGAGCCCGTCGACGGTGTGTCGTACCCGGCGGCTCGGTCCGCAGTCCGCGAGCCGACGAGTCTCGGCGTACGCGATCGCGGACCCGATGCCCTGCGTGCCCATGTCGTCCGGGTAGTTGAAGAACACCGCGGCGACGTCGCCGGAGCCGCTGTGCTGCGTGATCACGCCGTGGGGCACGGAGAGCAGCTCACGGTCACCGAGCCGCGCGAGCATCGCGAAGGCATGGAACGTCGGCTTGTGGATCCCCTGCTCGTTCACCAGGCCGAAGCCGCCGTGGAACGGCCCGACACCCGCCCCGCCCTCCTCGAACACGTCGGTGAACGTCCAGTAGGAGATGGAGTCGGCCAGGCCGGCTCCCCGCAGGTACGCCCGCGTGATGTAGGCGGCGGCGAACAGGGTGTCGTGCATCGCGTCCCGGCTGGACGGCGAGCTCGACCACTCGGTGATGTGCAGCTCCGCCTCCGGGAACGGGCTCGCGGCGATGATCTCGCGCAGGAGCAGCAGGTCCTGGTAGGTGGCGTCGACGTGACGCTCGATGTGGCGGAGGTCGCCGTCGGAGCCGAACGCGGCGTCCGTGGGGTACAGGTGGGTCGAGAGGAAGTCGAGCGGGACGTCGCGGTCGCCGCACCACTCGATCAGCTCGTGGATCCACACCGGGCGCCAGTCGAGCGTGTCCACAGCCGTGGAGGCGGCGGTCGCGTGCTCCGCCGACCGGTCCTCGTACTCGCCCTTGTAGCGGTCGTCGGGAACGAACACGCTGGTCGACGGCCCCCCGACCATGAGCTGGGCGTCGACGGCCTTGACCGCCCGCGCCGTCGCCTCGTACAGCTCGAAGTACTCCGTCCGGGTGCCCGTCCAGAAGTGCGGGACGAGGTTCGGCTCGTTCCAGACCTCGAACCGCCACCGGCGCACCTCCTCGAGCCCGTAGCGCTCGACCCAGTGCTCGAGCGTTGCGGTGACGAGCTCGACCCAGCGCGCCATGTCCGTGGGCGGGCTGCAGTGCGCCTTCCACCAGAAGAGGGTCTCGGTCTGGGTGGCGAGCTCGCGCGGCATGAAGCCGAGCTCGACGAAGGGCCGCGCCCCGGCCCGGAGGATGGCGTCGAACACCTTGTCCACGTAGCTGAAGGTGAACCGGGGCTCCGCGAACGGCGTGGGCGGTCCGAAGCCGCCTCCGTCGCTCGCGCGGTACACGAACATGTCGTCGTGGAACAGGCCGTGGAAACGCACGTGCCGAACACCGAGCGTCGTGACCGCCTCCCGGAAGTGCTCCTGCCAGTCGGCGCGCAGCGCCTCGTTGGCGCGGCCGGCGCCCACGCAGTAGCTCCACACGTGCGGAAGCACCTGGTCGTCGACCTCGCCCCCGTCGATGCGGGGTCGCGCTGGCGTCATCTGTGCCTCCCTGAGGGTCCGAGCGAGTCGCCACAGTGTCGCAACAGCACATCCTTCCGGTCCCCAGGACACGCACGCGTCCCTGCGGTTCAGAAGTCGGGCGTCGCAGGCCCGAGGTACGACAGGGGCTCGGACGCCCGGTACCCGGCCACCGACCTTCGCGACCGCCTCGTCACCCTACGGCTGGCGCGCGGCGACCTCGGTGGTCATGACGCAGTTGCCCTGGCCCTTCGGCCGCTGGTAGGCGAACCCGAGCTCCTCGTACATGGTCCGCGTCGCGTTGTACAGGAAGGACGCCGAGGTCTTCTTGCCCGGCGGCAGGTCGTGGGGGTACGACTCGACCAGTCCGCCGCCCGCGTCGGCGATCATCGCCAGTGCGCCCCGGACCGCCACCGACGCCATCCCCGTGCGCCGGTAGCGACGGTCCACGAACAGGCACGTGATCCGGAAGTCCGGCCGGCGCACGAGCCCCTTCTCCCACTCCTTGCGGTGGTGGATGTTCGGCAGCTCGTCGACCGGCCCGAACTGCGCCCATGCGACGGCGACGTCGGCGTCGAGCACCAATGCCGCGTGGGTACGGCCCGCCAGGACCAGCTGACGCTTGAACTCGCGGTTCCCGATCGCCCGTCGCTCGTCGACGGGGTCGGGGTAGAGGTGGAAGTAGGTGCACCAGCACCCGCCCCAGACACCGTTGTGCCGCTCTGCCAGGTCCGCGAACGCGTCCCAGGTGTCCTGACTGAGCGGTTCGATCCGGTAGCCGTCGACCGTGAGGCCCGCATCGCCCATGCTCGGGACTCTAGCCGCACGGTCGGGCTCATGCCCCGCTGATGATCACGAGCTCGTTGCCCTCCGGGTCGGCGACCGTCCGGCGGTCCTCCGACTCGTCCAGGAGCCGTCCACCGGCTGCGAGGGCCGTGGCGAGGCGGGTCTGCGCGAGGTCCGCCGGCACGGAGAGCTCGACGTAGATGCGGTTGCGCTGCCGGAGCCGCTCCGTGTCCAAGGCGTCGATCTCCTGGAACAGCAGCACCGGGTTCAGCCGCCGTGGATCATCGATGTCGCTGGCTCCGGTCCGCCGGTCGGGCACGTACCCGAGGAAGGCGAGCCAGAACGCGCGGACCGCTGGGACGTCGGCGGCGTCGAGGACGAGCTGCACGAAGCGCGGCAGCCGTGGATCCGCCGTCAGGCCGAGGTCGCGTGCGGCGGTCTGGATCCTTGCCGCGAGATCCGTGAAGTCGAGCTCGAGGCCGTGGACGTCGTCCTCCCACAGGTCCTTCCCGCTGTCGAGGATCACGATCCCCGGACGCAGGTCGATGAGCAGCGGGAACCCCACCTCGTCGGCCAGCGCCGCGGCGGAGGCCACCAGGTCGCGCTGCTGCGTCGCGGAGGTGGTGCGGTAGCACGCCATCGCGCTGAACACGGCCTGCCAGTCCCCGGTCCCCTCACCGAGCACGTCGCCGGGCACGAGGTCGACCTCGTTGCCGTCGGCATCGGCGTGACAGACCCCGTACGGTCCGTAGGCGTCATCCAGATCCGCCTGCTCGACCGCCGCGGCCGGCCGAACGACGTCGACGTGGATGCGATTGCGCAGCGGGCGCGGCTCGGCGGACTGCCGGATCCGGAACTCTGGGTCGCGCCGCAGCGGATCGGCCAGGCTGCCGTCCTGCCCTGGCGCGTAGTCGAGCGCGCGCTGCCAGAACGGCCTCACCTCGGTCGGGTCCACGGACTCGAGCACGATGCTCAGGTGCTGCAGCGCGGCCGGGTCCGCGGCCAGCCCGAGATCCCGCGCCGCCGCCGACACGGCGTCTGCGTGCTCGTCCGAGTCGAGGCGCACGCGCAGACCCGTCGCGCGCAGGTCGACCAGGATCTCCGGCGACACCTCCGCGACGCGTCCGGCCAGGGCAGCGCCCGCGCCCAGCGAGCTCGCGTCGAACCATGCGGTCCGGACGCCATCGACCACGCGCCAGCCCGTTCCGATCTCTGCCGCGCCGTGCACCGTCGAGTCCATCCCGGACGATCTCCCTCCGGACAGTGATCCGGTCCCGGCCACAGCCCGGATCTCCCTCGCCCGAGTATGCCGGGTCGGACCATCGCGCAGTCAGTCCCACGTGGTCTCTGTCCTATCGGGTAGGCCACGTCATCGGCACGTCGGCAGCGACGTCTCAGGCGAGGTACTAGTACCAACGTCTGATGGCGGGGTGTACCAGGCCTAGGGGAGAAAGGAGTCGTCCCGAACCGCGTCGTCCCAGGAGTCCTCATGAAGCGCTTGATCGTGTTCACCGCAGCCGCGTTCGTCGCTGCCGTCCCGGCCGCAGCCGGCCTGGCAGGCAACAGCAGCCTCAGCCCGTCCGTGCCCGTCGCGCCGCCCACCCAGGCCGTGCTCGTCGAGCCGGGTGACGACAGCTCCGTCGCGAGCACGGCCGTGAGCCCGTCGGCGATCCCGAGCGCCCCGAGCCCGAGCCCTTCGGCGACCCCCGGCCTGCCGACTCCGAGCCCGTCCGCGAGCGTCGACGACCACGGTGGTGTGATCGACCGCGACGACCGCACCGAGGCGGGCGACGACCGCGACCAGAACGGCGGTGCGACGGCCCCGGCCCCCGCCCCGACGGCCGACGACTCCGGCCACGGCGGCTCGGACGACTCCGGGCACGAGGACGGCGGGCGTTCGGGTGGCGGTACCGACGACGGTGCCGGTCACGACGCCGGCGACGATCACGGCGGTCATGGCAGCGACGACTGAGCCGATCGGCCCGGCGGCCCGACCCGGCGACGTGCGCACGCCTACGCTCAGCGATGTGCTCCCGACCGACCAGCGTTCCGAGCTCGGGTGGATCCGCCTGGGCGGCGGCAGTGCCGTCGACACCGCGGACGGGGGGCCGCCCGTCCGCACGTGGCGGGTCTTCGGGCAGCTCGTGGCCGCCGCTGCCGTCGTCCTGGTGGTCGTCGCGCTGCTCGGCCTGACAGCCAGCCGCCGGATCGCCGAGCGGGAGTCGGTCAACGACGCAGCCCGCCGCACCGACCTGGTCGCCGACGTCGTCGTGCAGCCGGCGCTGCTCGACGGCATCGTCGACGCGGACCCCGTGGCCGTCGCCGCGCTGGACGTGGCGGTGCACGCCCACGTCCTCGACGACTCGATCGTCCGCGTCAAGATCTGGGACGAGAGCGGCCGGATCGTCTACTCCGACGAGGACCGCCTGGTCGGCCGTGAGTTCCCTCTCGGTGCCGACGAGGCGCGGGTGCTGCAGCACCCGTCGACGGAGGCTGAGGTGAGCGACCTGGAGGAGCCCGAGAACGAGTTCGAGCGCGGCCAGGGCAAGCTCCTCGAGGTCTACCGCCCGGTGTGGACGCCCGACGGCACACCGCTGCTGTTCGAGACCTACAGCCGCTACGACGCCGTGACGGACAGGTCGACCGCGCTGTGGCGCGGCTTCGCGGGCATCACCCTGACGAGCCTGCTCCTCCTGGTGGTCCTCATGCTGCCGGTCCTGTGGACGCTGATCGACCGGCTGCGGCGGGCCCAGCAGAACCGCGAGGTCCTCCTGCAGCGGGCCGTCGAGGCGTCGGACGAGGAACGCCGACGTATCGCCGCGACCCTCCATGACGGCGTGGTCCAGGAGCTGGCCGCCGCGTCGTTCGCCCTCGGCGGCGCCGCGGAGCGCGCCGACCGCTCCGGCAGCACGGAGCTCTCCGAACCACTCCGGGACGCCGCGGGCACGGTACGCGCGAGCATCAAGGGCCTGCGCTCGCTGCTGGTCGACATCTACCCCGCCAGCCTGCAGACGGCGGGCCTCGTCGCGGCCCTGAACGACCTGGTCGGAGGACTTGCGGCGCGGGGGGTGGCCGTCCGGCCGGACCTGCCTGCCGACGGCGCGACGGGCCTGACGGCCGAGCAGGAGCAGGTGGTGTACCGCGTCGCTCAGGAGACACTGCGCAACGCGGTCGCGCACGCGCACGCCGGCAACGTCCTCGTGCGGCTGACCCGGGAACAGGGATCGGTCGTCCTCGAGGTCGCCGACGACGGCGTGGGCTTCGACGTGGCGCAGGCGCTCGCCGCCCCGGCCGACGGCCACTTCGGCCTCCGGCTGCTCAGCGACGTCGCGTCGAGGTCCGGGACCCGGCTGGAGGTCACGTCGGCGCCGGGCGCCGGGTGCCGCTGGCGGCTGACGACGGAGGTGCGCGCACCCCATGAGCGCTGACGTGACGGTCGTGCTCGTCGACGACCACCAGCTGGTCCGGGCCGGGCTGGCGACCCTCGTCGACGGTGCACCCGGGCTCCGCGTCATCGGTCAGGCTCCGGACGGTGCAGCGGCGGTCGCGCTGGTGGCTGAGCTGACACCCGACGTCGTGCTCATGGACCTCTCCATGCCGGTGCTCGACGGGGTCGAGGCGACCCGCCAGATCGTCGCGGGCGCCTCCGGGAGCCGGGTCGTCGTCCTGACCTCCTTCTCCGACGCAGCGCGGGTGGATGATGCCCTCGCCGCCGGTGCCGTCGGCTATCTGCTCAAGGACTGTGACCCACGGGACCTCGTGGCGGCCGTGCGTTCCGCCGCCGACGGGCACGCCCCGCTCGACCCGCGCGTCGCCCGAGCCCTGCTGCCGACGACGACGACGTCACCGGCGGAGCGCCTCAGCACGCGCGAGCGCCAGGTGCTCCGACTCCTCGGCAAGGGCATGGCGAACAAGCAGATCGGGCGCGAGCTCGGGATCAGCGAGCGCACCGTGAAGGTCCACGTCGGTCACGTCTTCCGGCAGATCGGTGTCGCCGACCGGACGAGCGCGGCCCTCTGGGGCAAGGAGCACCTCGCCGACGAGTGACAACCCGACCCGCGTCCGGCGCTACGGGTCGGCGCGGGTGCCGGTCAGCGGCCGAGCAGGGGGCGCGGGTTGACGGTCGAGCCGTTCACGTAGACCTCGAAGTGCAGGTGGCAGGCGCCGGACAGGCCGGTGTTGCCGGAGTACCCGATGAGCTGCCCCCGGGTGACGGACTGCCCGGCCTTGACGATCGAGCGCGTCAGGTGGTTCGAGCTGCTCATCAGGGAGCTTCCCCCGACCGTGCCGTAGTCGAGCATGACCTGGTTGCCGAACCCGTTGCGCCACTGCGACCAGAGCACCGTCGCGTCGCGCGGGGCGAACAGTGCGGTGTTGCACCCGGTGCGCAGGTCGATGCCGGCGTGCAGCCGCACGTAGCCCAGGATCGGGTGCAGCCGCATCCCGTACTCCGAGGTGACGTACATGGGGACGATGGACGTCGGGTTGCTGAACAGGGCTCCGGACACCGGTCCCGACGGCGGCGCCACCGGCGCGGGCGCGGGCGGTGCCGGCG
>NZ_CAURTV010000032.1:0-34792 GCF_963527515.1 uncultured Cellulomonas sp.
GACCGCGGCGCGCAGCATCGTGGTCGGCGGCCGGCGGTCCGCGAGCGCCCACGCGGCCGCTGCGGGTCCCGCGACGCTCCCGAGCGCCGGATCGTGAGCATCGTCACTGGACGGCCCCGACGGCGCGGCGCGCCCGTCCGCGACGGCGGCGGGAGTCGGCTCGGTCACGCCTCACGGTACCTCGCAGCAGTGGCCCGCCCTGACCCGCGCATCGCGGTGAACACGCGCCAGAACCGTGCTGACCTGGGCGACCACCGTGCCTGCGCGTCACCGGATGGTGGGCCCGCATTCACGCACGCCTCCTGCGCTCGCGGGCGGAGTGCGGTTGTATGGCAGCAGGGTGCGGCCGCGCGGGAAGGACGAAGGTCCTCCGGCGGTGAAGGTGCCTGACGCAAGGCTGACACCGGGCCGGCCTGACCGCCGGAACGACGACTGGGGAGCGCGCATGACCACGATGACGTCGGCACCGAACACCTGGCAGACGGGCAGCGGCGAGGCGATCGACGCCGAGACCGTGGCTCGCATCGACAAGTGGTGGCGAGCCGCGAACTACCTCTCGGTGGGCCAGATCTACCTCCTGGACAACCCCCTGCTGCGCGAGCCCCTGACGCGGGACCACGTCAAGCCGCGGCTGCTCGGCCACTGGGGCACCACCCCGGGGCTGACGTTCCTGTACGCGCACCTCAACCGCGCGATCGCGGAGCGCAACCAGTCGACCATCTACATCACCGGCCCCGGCCACGGCGGACCCGGCCTGGTCGCCGCCGCGTACCTGGACGGCACCTACTCGGAGTACTACTCGGACATCACCGAGGACGCCGAGGGCGTGCACCGGCTGTTCCGGCAGTTCTCGTTCCCCGGCGGCATCCCGAGCCACGTCGCCCCCGAGACCCCCGGGTCGATCCACGAAGGCGGCGAGCTGGGCTACGCGCTGAGCCACGCCTACGGAGCCGCGTTCGACAACCCCGACCTGCTGGTCGCCACCGTCATCGGCGACGGGGAGGCGGAGACCGGCCCGCTGGCCACCAGCTGGCACTCGAACAAGTTCGTCAACGTCGAGAACGACGGGGTCGTCCTGCCGATCCTGCACCTCAACGGCTACAAGATCGCCAACCCGACGGTGCTCGCGCGCATCCCCGAGGACGAGCTGGCCTCGCTCATGGTCGGGTACGGGCACAAGCCGCACATGTTCGTCGCCGGGTTCGACGACGAGTCGCACGAGGACATCCACCGCCGGTTCGCGACCCTCCTGGACGAGGTGCTCGACGAGATCGCGGAGATCAAGCGCAGCGCGCACGCGGGCAACGAGCAGCGCCCGCAGTGGCCGATGATCGTCTTCCGCACGCCCAAGGGCTGGACCGGGCCGGCCTCCATCGACGGCAAGAAGACCACCGGCTCGTGGCGCGCGCACCAGGTGCCGCTGGCCAACGCGCGGGACACCCCGGAGCACCTCGACGTGCTGCGGCAGTGGCTCGAGTCGTACGGCGTCGACGAGCTGTTCGACGAGACCGGCCGCCTGCACGACGACATCCGCTCGCTGGCCCCAGCGGGGCCGCTGCGCATGAGCGACAACCCGCACGCCAACGGCGGTCTGCTGCTCAAGGACCTGCGCCTGCCGGACTTCCGCGACTACGCGGTCGACGTGCCGGTGCCGGGCGGCTCGATGAGCGAGGCGCCGCGCGTGCTGGGTGACTGGCTGACGGACGTCATCCGGCTCAACCCGCACAACTTCCGGATCTTCGGGCCGGACGAGACCGCGTCGAACCGCCTGCAGTCGGTGTTCGCCACGACCGACAAGCAGTGGAACGCGGAGTTCTTCGGCGGCGACGTCGACGAGCACCTGTCCCGGGCCGGGCGCGTGCTGGAGATGCTCAGCGAGCACCAGTGCCAGGGCTGGCTCGAGGGCTACCTGCTGACCGGCCGGCACGGGCTGTTCAACTGCTACGAGGCGTTCATCCACATCATCGACTCGATGTTCAACCAGCACGCCAAGTGGCTGAAGGTCACCGACGACATCCCGTGGCGCCGGCCGATCGCGAGCCTGAACTACCTGCTGTCCAGCCACGTCTGGCGCCAGGACCACAACGGCTTCAGCCACCAGGACCCCGGCTTCATCGACCACGTGGTGAACAAGAAGTCGGACGTCATCCGGGTGTACCTGCCGCCGGACGCCAACACGCTGCTGTCCACGTACGACCACTGCCTGCGCAGCCGGCAGTACGTCAACGTGGTGGTCGCCGGCAAGCAGCCGGCCCCGAACTTCCTGACGATGGACCAGGCCGTGGCGCACTGCACGCGCGGGCTGGGCATCTGGGACTGGGCGGGGTCGGAGGTGCCGGGCCAGCAGCCCGACGTCGTCCTCGGCTGCGCCGGTGACGTCCCGACCCTGGAGGTGCTGGCGGCGGCGGACATCCTGCGTCGCGAGCTGCCCGATCTCAAGGTCCGCGTCATCAACGTCGTCGACCTCATGCGCCTGCAGGACGCCCGCGAGCACCCGCACGGTCTGTCCGATGCCCAGTTCGACGGCCTGTTCACGGAGGACCGTCCGGTGATCTTTGCGTACCACGGGTACCCGTGGCTCATCCACCGCCTGACGTACCGCCGCCACGGCCACAGCAACATCCACGTGCGCGGCTACAAGGAGGAGGGCACGACGACGACGCCCTTCGACATGGTCATGCTCAACGACCTCGACCGGTTCCACCTGGTCATCGACGTCATCGACAACGTGCCGTCGCTGCGCAGCACGCAGGCGAACCTGCGCCAGAAGATGGTCGACGCCCGCCTGGACGCCCGGGAGTACACCCGCGCGCACGGCGACGACCTGCCCGAGGTGCGCGACTGGGTCTGGCCGGACGCGCAGGACCAGTCGGACTCGGGCCAGGTGGCCGCCACGCTGTCCACCGGCGGCGACAACGAGTAGTCCGCTCCCGTCCGCCCAGGCATCACCCCTCTCCGTGGGGCGGGCGCCGCTGCCCGCCCCACGGTCCCGCACCACCCGTTCAGGAGAAGCCCCCGTGGCCCGCAGCATCTACGTCACCTCCCCCGAGGGGGACTCCGGCAAGTCCATGGTCGCGCTCGGCCTCGTGGACCTGCTGGCACGCACCGTCCAGCGCGTCGGGGTGTTCCGCCCGGTCGCCCGCTCCACGGACGTCCGCGACTACGTGCTCGAGCTGCTGCTGCACCACGACGGCGTCGACCTCGAGTACGACGAGTGCGTCGGCGTGACCTACCAGGACGTCCTCGACGACCCCGAGCAGGCGCTCTCGCAGATCGTGTCCCGGTACCACGACGTCGAGCGGCGCTGCGACGCCGTCGTGGTGGTCGGCACCGACTACACCGATGTCGCCGGTCCCACCGAGCTGGCCTACAACGCCCGGATCGCCGCCAACCTCGGCGCCCCGGTGGTGCTCGTCATCAACGGCGGCCACCGCAAGCCCGCCGTGATCGCGCAGGTGGCCGACGTCGTGGTCACCGAGATGCACGCCAACCACGCCCAGGTGGTGGCGGTCGTGGCCAACCGGTGCGCGCCCGGCTCGGTGAGCGGAGTCCGCGACGCCCTGCGGGCCGGCACCGGGCTGCCCGCGTGGGCGGTGCCCGAGAACCCCCTGCTCACCGCCCCGACGGTCCGGCAGCTCTCCGACGCGGTCCGCGGGACCCTCATCGCCGGCGACGAGTCCCTGCTCTCGCGCGAGGTGCTCGACGTGATCGTGGGCGCGATGTCCACCGAGCACCTGCTGGACAAGCTCACCGACGGCGCCGTCGTCATCACCCCCGGAGACCGGGCCGACGTGCTGCTCGGTCTGCTCATGGCCAACCAGGCCGAGGGGTTCCCGTCCCTGGCCGGCGTCATCCTCAACGGCGGGTTCCGGCCCGCGCCGCTGATCGCCCGGCTGATCAACGGGCTCGGCAGCAGGCTGCCCATCCTGTCCACCGAGCTGGGCACCTTCCGCTCGGCGAGTGCCGTGGCGGACACGCACGGGCGCCTCACCGCCGACTCCCAGCGGAAGATCGACACCGCGCTGTCCCTGTTCGAGCAGCACGTGGACGGCTCCGCACTCCTGGCAGCGCTCGACGTGGAGCGGCCCGAGGTGGTCACACCGCTGATGTTCGAGTTCACGCTCCTGGACCGCGCCCGCTCGGACCGCCAGCACGTGGTGCTGCCCGAGGGGAGCGACGACCGCATCCTGCGCGCGGCGTCCACCCTGCTGCAGCGCGGCGTCGCGCAGATCACGATCCTCGGCGAGGAGCCGGCGATCCGGGCCCGGGCCACCGAGCTCGGCCTGGACCTGGACGCGGCCGCGATCATCGACCCGCACGACCCGGTGCTGCTGCAGAAGTTCGCCGAGGCGTACACGGAGATGCGCAAGCACAAGGGGATGACGGTCGAGCGGGCGCGGGAGATCGTCTCGTCGGTCTCGTACTTCGGCACGATGATGGTCCAGCTCGGGCTGGCGGACGGCATGGTCTCCGGTGCCGCGCACACCACGGCGCACACCATCAAGCCGTCGTTCGAGATCATCAAGACGGCGCCGGGCGTGTCCAGCGTGTCCAGCGCGTTCCTGATGTGCCTCGAGGACCGCGTGCTGGTGTACGCCGACTGCGCGGTCATCCCGGACCCGACGGCCGAGCAGCTGGCCGACATCGCGATCTCGTCGGCGGGCACCGCGGTGCAGTTCGGCATCGAGCCGCGCATCGCGATGCTGTCCTACTCGACCGGCGAGTCGGGCACCGGTGCGGACGTGGAGAAGGTGCGCACCGCGACGGCCCTGGTCCGCGAGCGCCGGCCGGACCTGTCCGTCGAGGGCCCGATCCAGTACGACGCGGCCGTGGACGCCTCGGTGGCCAAGACCAAGATGCCGGACTCCGCCGTGGCCGGTCGCGCGACGGTCTTCGTCTTCCCCGACCTCAACACGGGCAACAACACCTACAAGGCGGTGCAGCGCTCGGCGGGCGCCGTCGCCATCGGCCCCGTCCTGCAGGGTCTGCGCAAGCCGGTCAACGACCTGTCGCGCGGCGCCCTGGTGCAGGACATCGTGAACACCGTGGCGATCACGGCCATCCAGGCGCAGACGGAGACCCCCGCATGAACCCGATCACCCGACCCGACCCCCACCTGGCCCACGGCGCGCACGGCAGCGTGCTGGTCGTGAACTCGGGCTCGTCGTCCATCAAGTACCAGCTGGTCAACCCGGTCGGCGGCGAGGCGATCGCGTCCGGGCTCGTCGAGCGCATCGGCGAGAGCGAGGGCCTGGTCAAGCACACGTACGGCGGCAACACGACCCAGCGCACCGACCCGGTGCCCGACCACGACGCCGGCCTGCGCGCGGTCCTCGCGCTCTTCGCGGAGGTCGGCCCCGACCTGACCGAGGCGCACGTGGTCGCTGTCGGCCACCGCGTGGTGCAGGGCGGCTCCGTGTTCGGGTCCCCCGTGATCGTCGACGACGACGTGGTCGCGCAGATCGACGCCCTGTCCCCGCTGGCGCCGTTGCACACCCCGCCCAACCTCACCGGCATCAAGGTCGCGCGCGAGCTGCTGCCCGACGTGCCGCACGTCGTGGTGTTCGACACCGCGTTCTTCCGGACGCTGCCCGAGGCGGCCGCCACGTACGCGATCGACCGCGCGGTGGCCAAGGCGCACGACGTGCGTCGGTACGGGTTCCACGGCACGTCGCACCAGTACGTGTCCGGCAAGGTCGCGCGGGTGCTCGGCCGCCGGCTGGAGGAGATCAACCAGATCGTCCTGCACCTGGGCAACGGCGCGTCGGCGTCGGCGGTCCGCGGGGGCGTCGCGGTGGAGACCTCCATGGGCATGACGCCGCTCGAGGGCCTGGTCATGGGCACCCGGTCCGGCGACGTGGACCCCGCGGTGCTCATCCACCTGCAGCGCAACGCCGGCATGTCCCTCGACGACATCGACGACCTGCTCAACCGCCGGTCCGGCCTCAAGGGCCTGGCCGGCGAGAACGACTTCCGCGAGCTGCACAAGCTGGTCGAGGCCGGCGACGAGGACGCCATCCTCGCGCTCGACGTGTACGTGCACCGGCTGCGCAAGTACATCGGCGCGTACCACGCGGTGCTCGGCCGGGTCGACGTCATCGTGTTCACCGCGGGCGTCGGCGAGAACGACGACATCGTGCGCGCCCGCGCCCTCGAGGGGCTCGAGGCGATGGGCATCGCGGTCGACCTGGAGCGCAACGCCGGCCGCATCAAGGAGCCGACGATCATCTCCCCCGACTGGGCCAGCACGCTGGTCATGGTGGTGCCGACCAACGAGGAGCTGGCCATCGCCCGCCAGGCGGTCGCGACGGTCGAGGCTGCCGGCTACGAGGGCAGCAGCGACGAGTCCGACCCCGCCCCGGCCGCGACGGGCCACGCCTGACGCGACTGCGCCGCTCACGGCGTCGAGAAAGCCTTGAGTGACGTGACGGAGCCCGCCGACGTCACTCAGGGCTTGCTCGTCGCGCCGGCCGCAGGGACGGGCGTCGTCACTCAGGGCAGGCGGAGGGTCTTCATCGCCCTCAGGACCTCGGTGTAGAACCGGGGCCACGTCTCCGGGCCCAGGTCGAACATCCGGTGCAGCCCGACGCCGGGTCCGCCCAGCACGCCGTGGACCCCGTGCTGGACCGCGACGGTCTGCACGCGGGTGGTCGCCCAGAGGCCTTCGCGCCCGTGGCGGCTGCCGATGCCGGAGGACCCGATCCCGCCCTGCGGCGCCCCGACCGAGCCCCACGTCGCGACGTAGCCCTCGTTGACGTTGACGGTCCCTGCCCGGACGCGCCGTGCCAGAGCCGCACCGCGCCGGGTGTCCGCGGTCCAGATGCTCGCGTTGAGCCCGAACTCGCTGTCGTTCATCGCCGCGACTGCCTCGTCGTCGGAGGCCACGCGCCAGATCGACACCACCGGGCCGAAGGTCTCCTCGCGCACCAGCCGGGCCTCGTCGGGCACGTCGGCCAGGATCGTCGGCTCGTAGAACCACGGGCCGACGTCCGGGCGCTGCTCGCCACCGGCCAGCACGGTCGCCCCGTGCCCGACGGCGTCCTCGACGTGCTCGACGACGGTGGCCAGCTGCGCCGCCGAGGTCAGTGAGCCGACGTCGGAGCGGTAGTCGAGCCCCGACCCCAGCCGCAGGGCCTTGGTGCGCCGGACGAAGGAAGCGGTGAACGCGTCCGCGACGTCCTCGTGCACGTAGATCCGCTCGATGCTCACGCAGACCTGGCCGGCCCCGACGAAGCACGCGCGCACCGCGCCCTCGGCGGCGACCTCGACGTCCACGTCGTCGGCGACGTACATCGGGTTCTTGCCGCCCAGCTCCAGGGTGGCCGGCACGAGCAGCTCCCCCGCCTGCGCGGCGACGACCCGCCCCGTGCGGGTGGACCCGGTGAAGCTCACGTAGTCGACGTGGCGCACCACCGCGGCGCCGACCGTGGGACCGTCGCCGACGACCACCTGGAGCAGCCCGTCGGGCAGCCCGGCCGCCTCCAGCAGCTCCGCCGCCCACAGCGAGGTGAGCGCGGTCTGCGGGTCGGGCCGCAGGAGGACGGCGTTCCCGGCCACCAGGGCGGGCAGCACGTCACCGAGCGTGAGCACCAGCGGGAAGTTCCAGGGCGCGATGATCCCGACGACGCCGACCGGGTGCCGCAGCACGCGCGTCGTCGTGAGGCCGGGCAGGAGGCCGGGGACGCGGCGCTCGGCGAGGTAGCGACCGGCGCGCGCGGCGTAGTGCCGGGCCACCAGGGCGATGTCGGCGACCTCCTCGAACGCCGCTGCCCGCGCCTTGCCGGACTCCAGCTGGATGAGGTCCAGGACGTCGCTCTGCCGCTCGAGCACGAGGTCGTGCACCCGAGACAGCACGGCGGTGCGGTCCCGCAGCGGACGCGCCGCCCACAGCCGCTGTGCCGCGCGAGCGTCCCTCGCGGCGCGCGCGACGTCGTCCGGGGTGGACAGTGGGATCGCGGCGATCGGCCCGCCCGTGAACGGCGCGTACGAGGTGGACGTCGCCGCACCGGGCGAGGCGACGACACGCCTCAGCAGGGGGCGGACGTCGTCCGGCTCGAGCACGTACGTCGCGAGCGGGTCGGTCTCAGGGTCGTGGAGCTCCATGTGTCCCGGGTCGTGCGCCATACCGGCGACAGTACGCGCGGCCCGGGACAGCACGGCCCGCTACACGCCCAAGGTCTCCCGCGCGTCCTCGTGCAGGAGTGCGACCACGGCAGACCTGCCCTCGGCGGCCGACCCGGCCGCGAGCGCCGCGGCGGCCATCGTGGCGCACTCGGCGGACGTGTGGTGCCGCAGGGCGTACCGGACCGCGGGGATCGCGCCGACCGACATCGACAGGCTCGTCACACCCATCCCGACCAGCACGAGCGCGAGCAACGGGTCCGACGCCGACTCGCCGCACACGCCGACCGGCTTGCGCGCCTGCAGCCCCGCCCGCGCGGTGGTGTCGACCAGGTCGAGCACCGCGGGCTGCCACGGGTCGAGCAGGTCGGCCAGCTCGCCGCGCAGCCGGTCGGTCGCCATCGTGTACTGCGCGAGGTCGTTGGTGCCCACGGAGACGAAGTCCACCTCCGCGAGGATCTCCTGGGCGCGCAGGGCGGCGGCCGGCACCTCGATCATCACGCCGACGAGAGTGAGCCCGGCCGCGCGGGCCCGCGTCGCGAACGCCCGAGCCTCGGCGGGCGTGGTCACCATCGGAGCCATGACCCACGGCGTGGTGCCGGTTGCGGCCTGCGCCTCGGCGAGGGCGGCGAGCTGGGTGTCGAGCAGCTCGGGGTGCGAGCGGACCAGGCGGTAGCCGCGGACGCCGAGCGCGGGGTTCTCCTCGCCGGACTGCGTCACGAAGGGCAGCGGCTTGTCGGCGCCGGCGTCGAGGGTGCGCACGACGACCTTCCCGCCCTCGAACGCGCGCAGCACCTGGCCGTACACGCTCGCCTGCTCGGCGTGGGAGGGGGCGCTCGCCCGGCCCAGGTAGAGCACCTCGGTCCGGAACAGTCCCACGCCCTCGGTCGGCAGGAGGCTCACCCGCTCGGCGTCCTTCGCGGTGCCGATGTTGGCCATGAGCTTCACCGCGTGGCCGTCGGCCGTCGCCCCGGGGCCGGTGTCGGACTCCAGCGCCACGGCCGCCGCCCGGCGCGCGCGTGCCTGCTCGCGGATGTCCGGACCCGGGTCGAGCGTGACGGTCCCCGCGACCGCGTCGACCGCGACCTGCGCCCCGGGCGCGAGGTCCATGGCGCCGGTCGTCCGCACGACGCACGGGATGCCGAGCTGCCCGGCGATGATCGCGGTGTGGCCGGTCGGCCCACCGCGCTCCGTGACGATCGCCAGGACCAGCCGCACGTCGAGCGTCGCCGTGTCGGCCGGCGCCAGGTCGGCGGCCACCACGACGCTCGGCTCGCTCAGCGGGGGGACGCCCGGCTCGTCGAGGCCGAGCAGGACGGCGACCACGCGGTCACGCACGCTGCGCAGGTCGGTCACCCGCTCGGCGAGCG
Organism: uncultured Cellulomonas sp.; assembly: GCF_963527515.1. NCBI lineage: Bacteria > Bacillati > Actinomycetota > Actinomycetes > Micrococcales > Cellulomonadaceae > Cellulomonas > uncultured Cellulomonas sp. The sequence continues at coordinate 9,492 of NZ_CAURTV010000032.1, forward strand.
CGCCGCCCGCGGCCGTGAACATGTCGACGAACCGCGCGATCGCGCGGTCGACGGCCTCGGCAGGCGTCTCCCCCGCGGCCACGCGCTGCCGAGCCTCGGAGCGCAGCGCGGGGTCGGCGGCCATCTGCGCGGTCGCGGCGAGAACCTCGGCCAGTGCACCGGTCGCCGCGGCCGCACGGTCCCCGAGCGAGGCGGCCACCTGGTCGAACGCGGCCTCCAGCTGCTCCGGGTCGCCGCCGCCACCGCCGGGGATCACCGGCGACGGGTAGGCCTTGGCCACCGGCCCGACGACAAGCCCGCGCCCGACGCCCACCCCCACCAGCGTGCGGTGGCCCGCGTCGACGCTCACGCGTCGGCGTCCAGGTCCGTGGACAGCAGGCCCACGAGGGAGTCCAGCACGTCGTCGGCCTCGGGGCCGTCGGCGGCCAGGACGACCTCCTCGCCGTGCCCGGCGGACAACGTCATGACCATCAGCATGCTGGCCGCGTTGACGGGCAGCCCGCCCGGCTTCGCGATGGTGACGGGGATGCCCGCGGCGCCGGCGGCCTGCGCGAACAGGGAGGCGGGGCGCGCGTGCAGGCCCTGGGCGGAGGCGATCGCGACGGTGCGTTCGGTCATGGCAGGTTCTCCTTGGATCAGCAGTGCGAGCAGGGCGCGAGGTCTCAGGCGAGACCGGCGGGGGCGGTCCGGAACAGGTCGGCGGGGTGGAGCGACGGGTCGGGCTCGGCGACGACCTGCACGGCGGCGAGGTCGAGGTCGTCGGGCCCGGGGATCGCGCTGCCCGGCAGTCCCACGGCCGCGCGCCCCCAGGCGACGGCGGCGCGCAGGCGCTCGAGCGGCTCGCCGTCCGTGGCGAGGAAGCCGGCGAGCGTGCAGTCGCCCGCGCCCACGGTGCTGCGGGGCACGATCGGCGAGCCGCCGGCCCACCAGCTCTGCGTCGGGGTGACGAGCAGCGCGCCGTCGGCCCCGAGCGACACGAGAGCACTGTCGTGGCGGCGGGCGAGCACCGAGCGCGCGCCCGCGACGATCTCGCCGACCGTGGTCGGGGACGTGCCGAGCACGTCGCAGAGCTCGTCGAGGTTCGGCTTGAGCAGCGCGGTGCCGCCGGCGCGGACGGTCGCCTCCAGCGCGGGGCCGGAGGCGTCGACCGCGACGGGGATGGCCCGGGCGGCGGCCGCGGCGACGAGCCGGGGATAGAGGTCCGCGCCCGCACCGCGCGGCACGCTGCCGGCGAGCACCAGCCACGAACCGGCGGTGCCTGCGGCTCCGGCGCCGTCCAGCTCACGCTCGACGGCGGCCACGAGTGCCGCGGCCTCGTCGTCGTCGAGCGTCGGACCGGCCGCGTTGACCTTGGTGGTCACGCCACGGGCGTCGACGATCGCGACGTTGCTGCGCGTGGCGCCGCGCACCGGGACAGCCCGGGCGGGGACGCCCAGCCCGCCCAGCAGGTCGACCAGCTCGGCGCCGTCGGCCCCGCCGACCGGCAGGACCGCGCGCGTGGGGATGCCGTGCCGGGACAGTGCCCGGGAGACGTTGATGCCCTTGCCGCCGGCGTGCACGTGCGTGCCGTGCGCCCGGATGACCTCGCCGACCGCGAGGACGTCGACGTCGAAGGTCCGGTCGAGGCTCGGGTTGGGGGTGACCGTGATGATCAAGGTGTGCTCCGTCGAAGTGGTGGTCGAGGGTGCCTGGGCCCCGGCAGGTCGTGCCCACGCCGGGGCCCAGGCCGTCAGTCGGTGCTCACGTGTTCACCCGCTGGACGATGTCGTACAGCTCGTCCGCGGTCGTCGCGTCCAGGACGCGGCGGACCTCGTCCTCGTCGGCGAAGATCACGGCGATCTTGCCGAGGATGCCGAGGTGCTCGTCGTTGACCCCGGCGATGCCGACGACCACGCGGACGGGGTTGCCGCCCCAGTCGATCGGCTCGTCGTAGCGGATCAGGCAGAGCGCGGACCGGACGATCGACTCCTTGGCCGCGTTCGTGCCGTGCGGGATGGCGAGCGAGTTGCCCATGTAGGTGGACACCGTGCTCTCTCGCTCGGCCATCGCCTCGACGTACCGCGCCGTGACCGCCCCGGAGGACGCGAGCAGCTCGCCCGCCTCGCGGATCGCCTCGTCGCGGGTGGTGGCCCGCCCGGAGGCGACCACGAGGTCCCGCGTCAGGATGTCGCTCACGAGGTTGCTCCGTCCCCGGCGGCACCCTCCTTGGCCTCCTGCACGACGCTGTCGTACACGGGGCTGTTCATGAAGTTGTCCACCGAGACGTGCCGGGAGTGCGGCGCCCGCTGGCGCGCCCGGTCCGTGAGCTCGCGCTGGCTGATGACCAGGTCGGCGTCGTCAGTGAGGTTGGCGACGGCCTTGTTGACCACCGTGACGCCCTCGACACCGGCCTTGCGGAGCTTGTCCCGCAGGACGCTGGCGCCCATCGCGCTCGACCCCATGCCGGCGTCGCACGCGAAGATGATGGTGCGCAGCGGGCGGACGGCCGTGGCCGTCGCCGTGCCACCGGCGGCCGCGGCGGTGGCCGTCGCGTCCCCGGTCAGCGCGCTCAGTGCCGCGCTGCTCTTGCCCTTGTTGGCCTCGGTCTGCGCGACCGCGGCAGCCAGGTCGCCGCTCTCACCGCGTGCGAGGTCACGCTTGCGCGTGGCCCGCAGGATCACCGCGGCGACGAGGAACGACACCGCTGCGGAGAGCACCACCGAGGCAAGGACACCCAGGTGGCTGCCCCGGGCGGTCTGGGCGAGGACGGCGAAGATGCTGCCCGGTGCCGCCGGGGCGACCAGCCCGCTGCCGAACACGACGTTCGTCGCGATGCCGGTCATGCCGCCCGCGATCGCGGCGATGATGAGGGCCGGCTTCATGAGGACGAACGGGAAGTACACCTCGTGGATGCCGCCGAAGAACTGGACGATGATCGCGCCCGGCGCCGTGGACCGCGCCGCGCCGACGCCCAGCAGGGTGTACGCGAGCAGGATGCCCAGGCCCGGGCCGGGGTTCGCCTCGACCAGGTAGAGCAGCGACCTGCCGTCGGTGATCGTCTGCTGCGCACCGAGGGGCACCAGCACACCGTTGCCGATCGCGTTGTTGAGGAACAGCACCTTGGCCGGCTCCACGATGACGCTCATGAGCGGCAGGATGCCGTTGTCGGCCAGGAAGCCGACGACGTCCCCGAGCCAGTCGCTGATCTGGGTCACCACGGGGGCGATCCCGAAGAAGGCGACGACGGACAGCGCGGCGCCGACGATGCCGGCCGAGAACATGTTGACGAGCATCTCGAACCCGGGCCTGATCTTGCCGTCCCAGATCGAGTCGATCTTCATCATGATCCACGCGGACAGCGGGCCCAGGATCATGGCGCCGAGGAACATCGGCACCGTGCTGCCCACGATGATGCCGACCGTCGCGATCGACGCGACGACGCCACCACGCTCGCCGTAGACCATGCGGCCGCCGGTGTTCGCGATGAGCAGCGGGAGCAGGTAGGTCACCATCGGACCGACCAGCCCGAGGTACTGATGGAACGTGGTGCCGTCCTTCGCCTCGACCAGCTGCGTCGCCGCACCCGCCCAGGCGCCGGGCAGGTCGGCGTTGCCGAACCCACCCAGGATGCCGTTCGGCAGCCAGCCGACGGCGATGAAGAGTGCCGTGATCAGGCCCCATGCCAGGAAGGCCGGCAGGTTGGGCATGATCATGCCGGTCAGGAAAGCACCGAACTTCTGGACCCGTACCTGAGCCGACTTGCCTCGGGACACGGGAGGACTACCTGCTGTTGCGGTGGCCATGTCGGCTCACCCTCCGCTCTGTGATCGTCGTTGATCTGATGGAACAGTCGCGATCGTCAGGGTTCGATCGTGACCTTGATGCCCGCCCCTGCGCGGACGATGTCGATGCCCTCGGCGACCTGGTCGAGCGGCAGTCGGTGCGTGATGAGGTCGGCGACCGGGACGCGGCCGTCGGCGATCATGGCGAGCGCCTGGCGGTTGTGCTCGGGGCTCGAGCCGTTGGCACCCATGAGCATCAGCTCCTTGTAGTGCACGACGTTCGAGTCGAGGGTGATCGTCGGCTTGTCCTTGGGCAGGCCGCCGAACAGGCTGAACCGACCGCGGGGGGCGAGCATCTGGAGCGCCTGCTCCTGGGCCGCGCCGGAGGCCGCCGCGGTGATGACGACGCTCACGCCCTTGCCACCCGTGAGCTCGAGGACCGCAGCCACCGGGTCGACCTCGCCGGCGCAGATCGCCGCGTCGGGCTTGACGACCTCGGCCGCGAGGTCGAGACGCTCGCGGCTCAGCTCCACGAGGTAGACCGTCGCGGCGCCGCGTGCCCGGGCGAGGCGGACGTGCAGGCAGCCGATCGGGCCGGCGCCGACGACGACGACGACGTCGCCGTCGTGCACGTCGACGAGCTCCTGGGCGTTGATGGCGCACGCGAACGGCTCGGCGACCGAGGCCTCCGCGAAGCTGACGCCGTCGGGGATGCGGTTGAGCCCGTCCACCTTGAGCACCGCGGGCGGCACGATCATGAACGGCGCGAACCCGCCGTCGAAGTCGTAGCCCATCGAGACCTGGTTCGGGCAGATGGTCTCGAGGCCGGTGGTGCAGAACTCGCACTCACCGCACGGGATCGCCGCGATGACCTGGACGCGGTCGCCCGGCGCCCAGCCCGTCACGCCGTCGCCGACCTCGACGATCTCCCCGGCGATCTCGTGGCCCATCACGCGGGGCGGCCGGATGCGCTGGTGGCCCGAGGTGGAGATCTTCACGTCGGTGCCGCACATGGAGCAGGCGCGGACCCGGATCTTGACCTCGCCGGCGCCGGTCGTGGGCTCGGGGGCGTCCTCGAGACGCGTGTCGCCGGGGGCGTAGAAGCGGAAGACCTTCATCGTTCTCCTTCGATCGGTGTGGTGCTGTGTGCAGTGGGGCGTGTTCAGGCCCGGACCACGCGTGGTCCGGCGGACTCGATCTCGTCGGCGAGCTCGGCGTTGATGCCCGTGTCGGTCACGAGGGTGTCGATGGCGGACAGCGGCGCGACGATGGCGAGGTCGGAGCGGCCGACCTTGGTGTGGTCGGCCAGCACGACGGTGCGCCGGCCTGCGGCGACCAGCGCGCGCTTGACGGCGGCCTCCGCGAGGTCGGGGGTGGTCAGGCCGTGCTCGACGGTCAGGCCGTTGGTGCCGAGGAACGTGGTGTCCACGCGCACGTCGGCGAGGGCCCGCTCGGCCCAGGTGCCGACCGCGGCGAGCGTGCGTCCGCGGATCGTCCCGCCGACGACGTGCAGGGTGATGTTCGGCCGAGTTGCCAGCACGATCGCCACGGGCAGCGCGTGCGTGACGACGGTCAGCTCCCGGTCCTGCGGCAGCATCTCGGCCAGCCGGACGGTGGTGGTGCCCGCGTCGAGGATGATCGCGCCGCCGTCGGGCAGCTCGTCGAGCGCCGCCTTGGCGATCCGCTCCTTCTCTCCCGCGAGCATGCGCTCCCGGTCGGCGATGCCCGGCTCGAACCCGAGCCGCTCGACGGGGATCGCCCCGCCGTGCACCCGGCGGACCAGACCGAGCCGCTCCAGGGCGCTCAGGTCGCGTCGGACGGTCTCCGGGGTGACGTCCAGCTCGGCCGAGAGCTGGGCGACGTCGACGCGCCCGTCGGAGCGCGCACGAAGGAGGATCTGCTGGTGCCGCTCCTGTGCGTACATGCCGCCGTCTCCGTCCGTGCCCGGCACGTCCGGTGTCCCGGTCCGTGCCGGCAGGCGTCGTCAGTGACGCCTGCCGAGAAGCAGCATGCAGCAGCGAAACGGGCAGCGTCAAGCACATACGGACCCAACCAGGGCCAAACAAACATCTGGTCGGTGCACATAGCACAGGCAAACACAGATGCGCCAGGACTTCCGTCGGGCTGGTTCACGGCGAACGGGCCCGTTCGGACATCCGCACCGGGGTTCGGCGCGGAGGTGCGGACGGGCCCGTCGGGCCGTGCGGTGGTGTGCGTCAGTGCGGCTGGTACGGGCTGACCACGACCTCGACGCGCTGGAACTCCTTGAGGTCCGAGTACCCGGTGGTGGCCATCGCCCGGCGCAGCGCACCGACCAGGTTCAGCGTGCCGTCGGCCGTGTGGCCCGGGCCGAAGAGGATCTGCTGGAGCGCGCCGGCGGTGCCCACCTCGACCCGCTCGCCACGGGGCAGCTGCGGGTGGTGCGCCTCGGACCCCCAGTGCCAGCCGCGGCCGGGCGCCTCGGTGGCCCGGGCCAGGGCGGCGCCGAGCATGACCGCGTCCGCCCCGCAGGCCACGGCCTTGACCAGGTCACCGGAGCGGCCGACCCCGCCGTCGGCGATGACGTGCACGTAGCGGCCGCCGGACTCGTCGAGGTAGTCGCGCCGCGCGGCGGCCACGTCGGCCACGGCCGACGCCATGGGCGCGTGGATGCCGAGCGCCAGCCGGGTGGTGTGGGCGGCGCCGCCGCCGAAGCCGACCAGCACGCCCGCCGCGCCGGTGCGCATGAGGTGCAGCGCCGCCGTGTAGGTCGAGGCGCCGCCGACGATGACCGGGACGTCCAGCTCGTAGATGAACCGCTTGAGGTTCAGCGGCTCGGCGCGGCCGGAGACGTGCTCCGCGGACACGGTGGTGCCGCGGATGACGAACAGGTCGACGCCGGCGTCGATGACGGTCCGCCAGAACTCGTTGGTGCGCTGCGGGGACAGGGCGCCAGCCACCGTCACGCCCGCCGCGCGGATCTCCTTGAGGCGGGCGGTGATGAGCTCGGGCTGGATCGGGGCGGCGTAGATCTCCTGCATGCGGGCGGTGGCGCGCGCGCTGTCGAACGTGGCGATCTCCGCCAGCAGCGGCGTCGGGTCCTCGTACCGCGTCCAGAGGCCTTCCAGGTCGAGGACGCCGAGCCCGCCGGCCTGACCCAGCGCGACCGCGGTGGCGGGGCTCATCACCGAGTCCATGGGGGCCGCGATGATCGGCAGGTCGAAGTGGTAGGCGTCGATCTGCCAGCCGACCGAGACCTCCTCGGGGTCGCGGGTCCGCCGCGACGGGACGACCGCGATGTCGTCGAAGGAGTAGGCCCTGCGTCCCCGCTTGCCGCGGCCGATCTCGATCTCGTTGCTCACCGGTCCAGGCTACCGGGGCGAGGGCGCTGCACCCGCGTCCCCGTCCGACGTCGCGGCACGCGGGGCACCCTCCCCTGCTTTGTCGGACGTCGGTGCGAACCTGGGCACGCACGGAACCACGAAGGACGAGAGCGGGACACGATGAGCTGGACGGACGGGCCCCTGCTGGGCTTCGACACCGAGACCACGGGTGTCGACGTCGACAACGACCGCATCGTCACCGCCGCCCTCGTCCGACGCGACTCCACCGGCACGCACGTCCGCAGCTGGCTCATCGACCCGGGGGTCGACATCCCGGAGGCCGCCGCGGCGATCCACGGCGTGAGCACCGAGCACGCCCGGCTGCACGGCCGGCCACCGCGCGAGGCGCTCGACGAGATCGCGACCGACCTGGCCGAGGCCTTCCGGGGTGGTGTGCCCGTCGTCGCGTACAACGCCGCGTTCGACCTGTGCCTGCTCGACGCCGAGCTACGGCGGCACCGGCTCAAGACCCTGCCGGACCGGCTGTGCAGCGACGCCCGCCCGGTGATCGACCCGCTCGTGCTCGACCGGGCGGAGGACCAGTACCGCCGTGGCAAGCGCAAGCTGGTGGACCTGTGCGGCTACTACCAGGTGGTCGAGTCGGGAGACCTGCACACGGCCGACGTCGACGTCGTCGCGACGCTGGACGTGCTCGAGCGGATCGTCGGCCGGTTCCCGCACCTGGCCACGCTCGACCTCGACACGCTGCACGAGTACCAGTCGACGGCGCACCAGGCGTGGGCCGAGGGCTTCAACGCGTGGCGCACGGAGCAGGGTCTCGACGGACCGGGCGCCTCCGGCGTCTGGCCGGCACGGGAGCCGGTCGGCACCCTCTGGTGAGAGCCTCGTCATATCGCGCCTGAGTTCGGTGCCGGTCCGATCGCCGGGTCTGACCGATTCGATGGCGCACCTCACAGTGGCGATATCTCATGCATGAGATAACGTCGTAGGCATGACCACGACCACCACCCCGGTCCCGACGGCTACCGGCTCTCTGCCGGTCATCGCGGACCCGCTGGCACACGTCGGCTCGCTCGTCCGGTCCGCCCGGCAGCACCGCGGCCTCACGCAGTCCCAGCTGGCGGAGCGCCTGAACACCAGCCAGTCGGCCATCCACCGCATCGAGCAGGGCGCGCAGAACGTCAGCCTCGAGATGCTCACCCGCATCGGCGCCGCCCTCGACTCCCCCATCGTGACGCTCGGCGGCCCGCAGCGCACCCACCTGCGCGTGCACGGCGGCCAGCGGCTCAGCGGCCGGATCGACGTCAACACCAGCAAGAACGGCGCCGTCGCGCTGCTGTGCGCGTCGCTGCTCAACCGCGGCACCACCCGGCTGCGCAACGTCGCCCGCATCGTCGAGGTGGACCGGATCGTCGAGGTCCTGCGTTCGGTCGGCGTCCGGGCCACCTGGTCGACGGACGGCCGCGACCTGGAGATCGTGGTCCCGGAGCACCTGCAGCTCGACGCGATCGACGTCGACGCCGCCCGGCGCACGCGGTCGATCATCATGTTCCTCGGCCCCCTGCTGGGCCTCGAGGACGAGTTCCGGCTGCCCTACGCGGGCGGCTGCGACCTGGGCACCCGGACCGTGGAGCCGCACCTCATCGGCCTGCGCCCGTTCGGCCTGGACGTGACGGCCACGGCCGGCGACTACCACGCCCTGGTCCGGCGGAGCGCGACGCAGGACCTCACCGTGGTCCTGACGGAGCGCGGTGACACCGTCACCGAGAACGTCATCATGGCTGCCGCCCGGCGGGAGGGCGTCACCACCATCCGCAACGCCAGCCCCAACTACATGGTCCAGGACCTGTGCTTCTACCTGGAGCTGCTCGGCGTGCGCATCGAGGGCATCGGCACCACCACCCTGCGCGTGCACGGGCTCGCGGACATCGACGCCGACGTGGAGTACGCCGTCTCGGAGGACCCGGTGGAGGCGATGAGCCTGCTGACCGCCGGCATCGTCACCGGCTCGGAGATCACGGTCGGCCGCGTCCCCATCGAGTTCATGGAGATCGAGCTGGCCACGCTGGCCGAGATGGGCCTGCGCTACACGCTCTCTGGCGAGTACCCCGCCGCCAACGGCCGCAGCCGCCTGGTCGACGTGACGGTCCACCCGAGCGAGTTGCGGGCGCCGATCGACAAGATCCACCCGATGCCGTTCCCGGGCCTGAACATCGACAACCTGCCGTTCTTCGCGGCGATCGCGGCGTGCGCCGAGGGCTCGACCCTGATCCACGACTGGGTCTACGAGGGCCGCGCCATCCACCTCACGGACCTCACCCGCCTGGGCGCCGACGTGCGGCTGCTCGACGCGCACCGCCTCCAGATCAGCGGACCGACGCACTGGTCCGGCGCGGAGGTGTCCTGCCCGCCGGCGCTGCGACCCGCGGTCGTCATCCTGCTGGCGATGCTCGCCGCCAAGGGCACCTCGGTGCTCCGCGACGTCGACATCATCGCCCGCGGCTACGAGCAGCTGCAGGACCGCCTGGTGGAGCTCGGCGCGCAGATCGAGACGTTCCGCGACTGACCCGACACGCGACTCGCAGCACGCGCCGCGGACGACGAGACCGTGCGTTCAGCGCGAGATCGTGCGGTTGAACGCACGATCTCGCGGCGGACCCACGATCTCGCACCGCGTGGCTAGTCGACGACCGGCTCCACCCGCGCGCTGCGCAGGTGCTCGTACACGATCGACGTCCGCACGTCGGCCACCTCCGGCCGCTCGGTCAGCCGGTCGATGACGAACGCGTACAGCCGGTCGTTCCCCGCCACCGCCACGTGCAGGAGGAAGTCCTCCGTGCCGCTGGTGACGAACACCCCGATCACCTCCGGCAGGGCGGAGGCCCAGGTGCGGAAGCCCTCGATGTTCTGCCGCGTCGGCGGCCGGACCCGCAGCGCGATCATCGCCTGGACGGGTCGGCCGATCTGCGCGAGGTCGACGTCGAGCACCGCGCCGCGGATGACGCCGCGCTCCCGGAGCGAGCGCGTGCGGTCCAGCGCGGTGGTCGGTGACACGCCCACGGCCGCTGCGACGTCGCGGTTGGTCCGCCGTGCATCCACCTGCAGCTCCCGCAGGATCGCCGTATCAAGTGCGTCCAGATGCGCCATCAGGCCACTCTATCGGTATGACGTACGGACTGTTTGATAGGCGCCCGAATGCATGCCTAGTCTCGTGCATCCGCCACGTACGAACGAGGAGCAGCGCATGTCGATTGACACCCGGACCAGGGTCGGGTTCGACCCCGACGAGATCCGCACGAGCGAGCCCACCAGGTCCGCACGGCTGAAGTGGGTCGTGGTCGTCGACCAGGAGCTTCCCCCCGGCCGCGCGGCCAACGCGGCGATCTGCGTGGCGGCCGCGACCTCGACTGGCGTCGACGGCCTGCTCGGTCCCGCCGCGCGTGACGCCACGGGCTCCGACCACCCCGGACTGCCGTGGGCCGGCTGCTCGGTGCTGTCGGCGTCGGCGGACCAGCTGGCTCAGATCCGCGCGAAGGCCGCGGGCTCGCTCGGGGTGTTCGTCGCGGACATGCCTGCCGCAGCCCAGCACACCCGCGTCTACGACGAGTATCTGTCCGAGGTCGCCACGACCGAGGCGCCGACGTACTACGCGGTGAGCATCGTCGGCCCGCGCAACCGCATCGACAAGATCGTCGGCAAGCTGCCCCTGCTGGCGTGACGTCCGGTCAGCGGCCGGTGTAGTTGGGTGCCTCGACGGTCATCTGGATGTCGTGCGGGTGGGACTCCTTGAGCCCTGCGGCAGTGATCCGGATGAACTTCCCCCGGTCCTGCAGCTGCGGGATCGTGTGCGCGCCGACGTAGAACATCGACTGGTGCAGCCCACCGATGAGCTGGTGCGCCACGGCGGACAGCGGCCCGCGGTACGGCACCTGGCCCTCGATGCCCTCGGGGACGATCTTCTCGTCGGAGGACACGTCCGCCTGGAAGTACCGGTCCTTGGAGTAGGAGATGCGCCCGCGGGACGCCATGGCCCCGAGCGAGCCCATGCCGCGGTAGTGCTTGAACTGCTTGCCGTTGACGAACACGAGCTCGCCCGGCGACTCGTCGCAGCCGGCCAGCAGCGAGCCGAGCATCACGGTGTCCGCGCCGGCGACCAGCGCCTTGGCGATGTCCCCGGAGTACTGCAGGCCGCCGTCGCCGATGACCGGGACGCCCGCCGGCTTGCAGGCGAGGGCGGCGTCGTAGATGGCGGTGACCTGCGGGACGCCGACGCCGGCGACCACGCGCGTGGTGCAGATGGAGCCCGGCCCGACGCCGACCTTCACCGCGTCGACACCGGCGTCCACCAGCGCCTGCGCGCCGGGGGTCGTCGCGACGTTGCCGCCGATGACCTGGACGTGGCGGGTGGCCGGGTCCGACTTCAGCCGGCGCACCATGTCGAGCATGAGCCGGGCGTGGCCGTTGGCGGTGTCGACGACGAGCGCGTCCACCCCGGCCTCGACGAGCGCCGACGCCCGCTCCCAGGCGTCCCCGAAGAACCCGATGGCGGCGCCCACGACCAGCCGCCCCTCGCCGTCCTTGGTCGCGTCGGGGTACTGCTCGGACTTCACGAAGTCCTTCACCGTGATGAGCCCGCGCAGGATGCCCTCGGCGTCGACCAGGGGGAGCTTCTCGATCTTGTGCTTGGCCAGCAGCGCCGCGGCCTCGTCGCGCGCGATGCCGACGGGCGCGGTGACCAGCGGCATCGCCGTCATGACCTCGCGCACGCGCCGCGTCTCGAACTCCTGCGGCGGGACGAAGCGCAGGTCGCGGTTGGTGATGATGCCGAGCAGCAGCCCGTTCTCCGCGATGACCGGCAGGCCGGACACCCGGTAGATCCCGCACAGGTGGTCGAGCTCCGCGAGCGTCGCGTCCGGGCCCACCGTGACGGGGTCGGTGATCATGCCGGACTCGGAGCGCTTCACCAGGTCCACCTGGTGCGCCTGGTCCTCGATCGACAGGTTGCGGTGCAGCACGCCGATCCCACCCTGGCGCGCCATGGCGATGGCCATGCGCGACTCGGTGACGGTGTCCATGGCGGCCGACAGCAGCGGGACGCGCACGGTGATCTCACGCGTCAGGCGCGAGGAGGTGTCGACCTCGCTCGGGATGACGTCGGTCTCCCCCGGCAGGAGGAGCACGTCGTCGTAGGTGAGCCCGATGCGGGCGAACGGGTCGGCAGGCGAGTGCTCCGTCATCCGGCAAGGATACGCGGCCACGAACCCGCGCAGGCCCCGCTACTGGATGAGTCCCCGGCGCAGCCCGATCGCGACCGCCTGGGCGCGGTCGTTGGCGCCGAGCTTGCGGAAGAGCCGGCGCGCGTGGGTCTTGACGGTGTCCTCGGAGAGGTAGAGCTCGGCGCCGATCTGGGCGTTCGACCGGCCGTGGCTCATGCCCGTGAGCACCTCGATCTCGCGCTTGGTCAGCGGCACGCCGGGGATCGCACCGGAGGTGGGGACACCCACGGGCGCCGCGTTCGCGTCCGGCGCCTCGATGGTCGGCACGCCCTTGGCCGGGGTGCGCAGGTCGGCGGCGCGGAAGCCCGACTGGCTCGGCACGTCGACCGGCTGCGTCCGTGTCACCGGCTGCGCGGGGAGCACCGGGCTGGCGAGCACGTGCGCGGCCACCGCGGAGAGCTCGGCACGGCCGACGTCGGGTGCGAGGAAGCCGCGGGCGCCCAGCGCGAGGGCGCGGTCGAGGGCGACGGTGTCGTCCGGCAGCGCGAGCAGCACGATGGCGGCGGACGGCGCGACGGCGCGCAGCCGACGAATCGCCTCGATGGCGCCCGGTGCGGCCAGGTGGGCGTCGAGGAGCACCACGGTCGGCGGCATGCGCCGGGCGAGGCTCAGCAGCTCGTCCACGGACGAGGCGGCGCGGACGGGACCGAGCGCGGGCACGCCGATGGAGGTCACGACGAGTCGCTCTCGAACGACCGCCGAGCCGTGACAGACCACGACTCCCGCCATGTTGATCCCCTCTCGGGCCCCGTGCGGGGCACCTGAGTCCTATCGGCCAGCGCCCTGGCAGAAGTTAGCCCGAGCGGCGAACCCGCCCGTCAACACCTGGGACTTCGTCCGGCCGTGCGTCACCTGAGCGGATTGTCTCCCCCGGTCGGCCGCGTCCCGCGCGCGTCACTCGGCCGCACCCGCCGTCGCCACGGCGAGCACCTCGTGCAGGAGGCCCGTGAATGTGCGCGCCCGGTGCACCGACCTGTCCAGCGGGACAGCGCCCGCGGCGGCGTCGGGCACCATGACGAACTGCAGCAGGTCCGGCTGCTCCCGGGCGAGCCGGTCCACCACCTCGAGGTCGGCGTCGACCCGCGATCCGAGGGTCACGACCGCCCGCGCCCGCGTCATGACGGCGAGCTCGACCGCATGGTGGGCCCCGACCGGCCCGCCGACGATGCGGGCGTCGACCCCCTCGGCCGCGAGGGCGCCGGCGAGGGCGTGCGCGACGAGCGGTCGGGTCTCGCGCGGGGCGACGAGCACGAGCACCACGGGACGCCGGGCACCCGCGATCGGCACGGTCCGCGTCCGCAGCGCGGCGAGCACTCCCGCGTGCACGGCGGCGGTCGCGTCGACGCCGGGCGGGTCGACCACGGTGCGCCGGGCCAGCGCGGCCAGGGCGGGCTCCACCAGCGCGGTCCACCACGAGACGACGTCCGCGCCGGCGTCGAGCGCGAGAAGGCGGGCGCAACCCTCGACGTCACCCGCGAGCGCGGCGTCGACGACGGAGGTCGGTGTCGTGGGCCCGTCGCCGTGGACCTGCGTGACGGGGCCGGCCGTGACGTCCGTGGCGAGCGCGATCCGGGCGGACTCCCCCGGCGCCACCCCGTCGAGGGTGAGGCGCCGCATGACCAGCAGCCGTTCGACGTCGACCGCCGAGTACCGGCGGTGCGCCCCGGCGGAGTGCTCGGACGGCCCCAGGCCGTAGCGTCGGTCCCAGGTGCGCAGCGTCGCGGGAGCCACCCCGAGCCGACGGGCCACGGCGGCGACGGCGAGCGCGGGGGTCGGCGCTGCTGCGGGTTCGTCGTCCTCGCGCGTCGCCATGGCGCGATTCTGCCAGCCCGGCGCGGTTCAGACCGCCCGGGCGTGTCACGACTCGACACGCCGACCTGCGGCTTCATTGCCAATCGCGTCATCACACGAATGTGTGACACGGTCTTGAACAACTTCTGGCGCGGTTGTAACGTCCTCTCCAACGCGTCACCCGGTGAACAGCATCCGGTTTCCGTGTTCACGACTTCCCGGCGCAGCCGCCCACCTGGCGGATCGCGACGGATCGACCGAGGAGGAACTCATGGCCGAGATCTCGCGACTGCCCGGACCGGTGATGGACCTGTGGGAGTGGCAGTTCGAGGGCGCCTGCCGCGACGCGGACCAGGACCTCTTCTTCCACCCGGAGGGCGAGCGGGGCTCCGCGCGCCGTCGTCGCGCCGAGGCCGCCAAGGCGATCTGCGCCACGTGCCCCGTGCTCAAGGAGTGCCGCGAGCAGTCGCTCACCGTGCGGGAGCCCTACGGCGTGTGGGGTGGCCTCTCGGAGGACGAGCGCGCCGCGGTCCTCGCCCAGCGGGGACGCGCCACGCGCGTCGGCTGAGCCCGGCACCCGATCAGAGCCCTCCCCTCGGCACGTGGGGAGGGCTCTCGTCTGCCCCGGCGGCTGCAAGGTCGGCTCCGCGGGCGACACACTCTCGGTGACGATGCCGACGAGGGAGCCGAGGATGCACGCCCAGCGACACGCCTGGGTCCGCGCGGCCGCCGCCTGCGGTGCCGTGCTCGGTCTGGCGGGCTGCAGCGCTCCCGCAACGCAGGAGGCCCCGGCGACCTTCACGCAGCGCGCCGCGCTCCCCTCGTGCGGCGCCGTCGAGCTCGGCCAGGGCGAGTCGGTCGACGCCTCCGCCTGGGACTGCCTGGACGCGGCTGCGCTGCACGACGGCGCCGAGCTCGTGGTCACCGGTCCGACCACGGAGGGAGACCCGATCACCACGTACTACCGCGTCGGGCCCGACATCGACGGGCTCGAGCTGTTCCGGGACGCCACCGCCGACAGGTTCGGCGCCGAGGGGTGGAGCCACCAGCTCTGCCCCGGCACGGCGACGGCAGCGACGCCGCTCGACTGCACGGAGGTGTGAGCGCAGGAAGGCCCCCACGGCAGCTGCCGTGGGGGCCTTCCCGTGCGGGGCGCGCGGCGCCCCTCAGATCACTTGACGACGATCGCGAGGATGTCGCGCGCGGAGAGGATGAGGTACTCCTCGCCGTCGTACTTGACCTCGGTGCCGCCGTACTTGGAGTAGATGACCTTGTCGCCGACGGCGACGTCGAGCGGGATCCGGTTGCCGTTGTCGTCGACACGACCGGGTCCGACTGCCTGGACCTCGCCCTCCTGGGGCTTCTCCTTGGCACTGTCCGGGATGACGAGACCGAACGAGGTCGTCGCCTCTGCCTCGAGCGTCTTGACGACGATCCGGTCCTCGAGGGGCTTGATGGAGACCGACACAGCGGACCTCCCCTTCGCATGTGAGTAGTTCTCTGAGGTTCGTGCGCGCTGTCGGACACGTCGTCGCGGGTGCCGTGCCCTGAGCGCAGCTGGCACACTCACCGGGAGAGTGCCAGCCACTCACTCTAGGAACCGGTTAGCACTCGGTCAAGGCGAGTGCCAATGCCCCGCCCTGTGCAGCCGCTGCGTGCGAGGATCGCCGCATGGATCGCGACGGCATCGCCCAGCTGCTCAGCCCCGCGGGCTGGGCGCTGCTGTCGGCCCTGCCGCCGTACGACGAGACCCGCACGCTGGCCCTGTCCGAGCGGATGCGCGACGAGGGCATCGATCCCGCCCTGGCCGCCGCCGCGCTGACCCAGTCGCGGTTGCGCGCCAAGGCGGCCGCGAAGTTCGGCACGTTCGCCAACGGCATGCTCTTCACGGCGGCCGGCCTGGAGCAGTCCACCCGGCTGACGGTCGCCGCCCACCACGCACGCCGGTTCCGCGACGCCGGCAGCACGCTCGTCGCGGACCTCACGTGCGGCATCGGCGCCGACGCGATGGCCTTCGCCGGGATCGGGCTGCGGGTGCTGGCCACCGACGTCGACGAGACGACGGCCGCGATCGCCACGGTGAACCTCCGGCACTTCCCCGACACGCAGGTGCGCCACGGGGACGGGCTGGCCCTCGACCTGGAGGCCGAGGGCGTCGACGGCGTCTTCGCCGACCCGGCCCGGCGGACCTCCTCGGGCTCCCGGGTGTTCGACCCCGCCGCCTACGAGCCGCCCCTGGACGCGGTCCTCGCCCTGCGCGACCGGGTCCCCGCCCTCGGGCTCAAGCTCGGCCCCGGCATCCCGCACAGCGCCCTGCCCGCCGACGCGCAGGCGCAGTGGGTCTCGGTCGACGGCGACGTCGTCGAGGTCGGCCTGTGGTTCGGCCCGCTCGCCCCGGAGGGACCGGGCCGCTCGGCGCTCGTCCTGCGCGACGGCGAGGCGCACGTCGTCGAGCAGACCTCCGACGAGCGCCCACCCAGCGGACCGATCGGCGGCTACCTGTACGAGCCCGACGGTGCGGTCATCCGCGCGGGCCTGGTGGGCGAGACCGCGGCGCAGGTGCGCGGCCGTCTGATCGACCCGACCATCGCCTACGTGACCTCGGACGCCCTGTGCGTCGTCCCCACGGCCACCGCCTACCGCGTGCTCGACACCATGCCGTTCGGCCTCAAGCGGCTCCGCACCTACCTGCGAGGAGCCGACGTGGGGAAGCTCACCATCAAGAAGCGCGGCACCGCGGTCGTGCCGGAGCAGCTGCGCCGGCAGCTGGACCTGCGCGGCAGTGCCACCGCGACGATCATCCTCACGCGCGTCTCCGGCAGCCAGCAGGTCCTCGTGGTGGAGCCGGTCTGATGGCCGCCCCGGTGGCGCTGCCGTTCGCGCAGTCCGAGCGCTCGACCGTCGGCATCGAGTGGGAGGTCGCGCTCGTCGACGCCGACTCCGGGGACCTGCGGCAGGCCGCCGAGGCCGTCCTGGAGGCCGTCCGCCCGGCCGACGGCACCGAGCACCCCCTGATCACCCAGGAGCTCTTGCTCAACACCGTGGAGATCCGCTCGGGCAAGTGCCACACCATCGCCGAGGCGACCGCCGACCTGCAGCAGGCCCTGGACGAGGTGCGCGCGGCGGCCGAGCCCCTGCGCATCGACCTCATGGGCGGCGCCACGCACCCCTTCGCCAACTGGGCGCAGCAGAAGGTGACCGACAAGCAGCGGTACGCCACGCTCATCGACCGGACGCAGTGGTGGGGCCGGCAGATGCTCATCTACGGCGTGCACGTGCACGTCGGCATCGAGGACCGTGACAAGGTCCTGCCGATCTCCCGGGCCATGCTCACCGTCTTCGCGCACATCCAGTCGCTGTCGGCGTCGTCCCCGTTCTGGGGCGGCCGTGACACCGGCTACGCCTCGAACCGCGCCCTGCTGTTCCAGCAGCTGCCGACCGCCGGGCTGCCGTTCGCGTTCGACGAGTGGTCGCAGCTGGAGCAGTACGTCGGGGACATGATGCACACCGGCGTGATCGACCAGTTCGACGAGGTCCGGTGGGACGTGCGGCCGTCGCCGCGATTCGGCACCCTGGAGATGCGGATCGCCGACGGCGCCTCCAACCTCCTCGAGGTGGCGGCGATCTCCGCCCTCACGCACTGCTTCGTCGAGCACTTCTCCACGATGCTCGACCGCGGCGAGACCCTGCCGACGCTCCCGCCGTGGTTCGCCCAGGAGAACAAGTGGCGCTCGGCTCGGTACGGCATGGACGCGATCATCATCACGAACGCCGCCGGTGACGAGGATCTGGTCACCGACGCGGTCGGGCGGTGGCTGGTGGAGCTGGCCCCCGTCGCGGAGCGTCTCGGCTGCGCCGCCGAGCTGGAGCAGGTGCGCACGATCCTGCGGCGCGGTGCGTCCTACCAGCGGCAGCGTGCGGTCGCCCGGCGTCACGCCGGTGAGCTCGACGCCGTGGTCCGCTCCCTCGTCGCCGAGCTCAAGGCCGGCAAGCCGCTGTAACCTGCTACTTGTCATTACCTACTACCGGGCATAGCCTTCCTCCGTGGACGAGCCCCGCGATCCCCAGCTCCTGAAGGGCGTGCTCCCGATGCTCGTGCTCGCCCTCCTCACGGAGCGCGAGTCCTACGGGTACGAGCTGGTCACCCGCCTGCACGAGGCGGGCCTCGACGACCTGAGCGCGGGCACCCTCTACCCGGTCCTCAACCGCCTGGAGCGGGACGGGCAGATCTCGTCGCGGCTCGTCGCCTCGACCGCGGGGCCGGCCCGCAAGTACTACCTGCCCACCGAGACGGGCGGGGAACAGCTGTGGAGCACCGCGCGCGCCTGGCGCCGGCTCGCCGTCACGGTCGACGACCTCCTCACCCGTGCCACCCCGAAGGAGTCCTCATGAGCACCTCCCTGCGCGACAGCCTCGTCCGCGAGCGCTACCTCCTGCGGTTCAGCTGGGCGATGCAGGACTTCCCGAAGTACAAGCGGATCGTCCGCGAGATGCGCACCGAGCTGACCGCGACCGCGTCCGAGGTTGGCATGCGGCGGGCCGTCGCCGACCTGGGTCACCCGCGCGCGCTCGCGGAGGGCTACCTGGGCGAGCTCGGGCGGCCGGTTCCCCGGTGGAACACCGGGGCGGTCTGGGGGTCGCTCGCCGTGGGCGCGGTGGTGTACCTAGCCCTGGCGTACGCCTTCGGCACCCTCGACACGCTCGAGCAGCTGGGCGGCGGAACGGTCGAGCGGGTGTTCCTCGGCGCGACGACAACCCTCACGAGCGACGACCGGGTCATCGAGGTCGGCTGGAGGCTCACCTGGCAGGCGCTGGCGTTCTACGCCCTCGTCTTCGCGGTGCCGTTCCTGCTGGGCGCCCGCGTGTGGCGCGTCCGGGTCCCGACCCGCCGGACCACCCCGGTCCCCGCCTGAGCACGGCTCAGACCAGCACCTGCGTCAGCGGCATCGAGGAGTCGACCGGCAGGTCCAGCGCCGACGGGGGCAGACCGCGGCGCACGACGGCCGAGCCGAGCGCGGCGATCATGGCGCCGTTGTCCGTGCAGTAGCGGATGGGCGGGATGCGCAGCGTGATCCCGGCCTCCGCGCAGCGCTTCGCGGCCATCTCTCGCAGCTGCGAGTTGGCCGAGAACCCCCCGCCGACCACGAGCGTGTCGACTCCGTGCGCGCGGCAGGCGGCGATCGTCTTGGCGGTGAGCACGTCGGCGACCGCCTCCGCGAACGACGCGGCGACGTCCGGCAGCGGCACGTCCAGCCCGGCGTCCTGCCGCGCCTCCACCCAGCGCGCCACGGCGGTCTTGAGCCCCGAGAACGAGAAGTCGGCGGCGTGCGCCGCCTGGTCCTTGGCGGCCGTGAGGCCCCGCGGGAAGCGGATCGCCGCCGGATCCCCCTCGCGGGCCAGCCGGTCGATGTGCGGGCCGCCCGGGTACGGCAGCCCGAGCAGGCGACCCACCTTGTCGAAGGCCTCCCCCGCCGCGTCGTCGAGCGTCGAGCCCAGCTCGGTGACGTGCACGGTGTCGTCCAGGAGCAGCAGCGACGAGTGCCCCCCGGAGACCACCAGCGCCATCACGCGCTCGGGGAACGCACCGTCGACCAGCTCGTCGACCACCGCGTGACCGATCACGTGGTTGACGCCGTACAGCGGCTTGTCCAGCGCCAGGGCGAGCGCCTTGGCGGCCGACGCGCCGACGGTCAGTGGCCCGACCAGACCCGGGCCGGCCGTCACGGCGATGGCGTCCACCGCACCGAGCGACACGTCCGCCGTGGCGAGAGCCCGCTCGATGGTGGGCACCATGGCCTCCAGGTGGGCGCGCGACGCGATCTCCGGGATGATCCCGCCGAACCGCGCGTGCTCGTCGACCGAGCTGGCGACGGCGTCGACCAGCAGGTCGTAGCCGCGCACGAGGGCGACACCGGTCTCGTCGCAGGAGGTCTCGATCCCGAGCACGAGGGGGGCTGCCATGCCGACCAGGATAGGTGGGCCGGACGGTGTGACGACTGCCACGGTCGCTGCCCGGAACAACCTTGGATAGTTGATGCTTCAATCAGTCATGACCACTGACAGCACCGTCCTCGAGGGCCTCGACTTCCCGACCTCCGGCCTCGCCGTCGCAGACGACGTCGCCGACCTCCTCTTCCGCGAGGCCCGCACGGCCGCGGTCTTCACGCCCGACGAGGTCAGCGACGAGCAGATCGCCGCCGTCTACGACCTGGTCAAGTGGGGCCCCACCGCCCTCAACACGATCCCGCTGCGCCTCCTCGTCGTGCGTACCCCCGACGCGCGCCGCCGCCTCGCCGCCCACATGAACGAGGGCAACCGCGACCGCGTCCTGGCGGCCCCCGTCACCCTCGTCCTGGCCGCCGACACCGGCTTCCACGCGCACATCCCGACGCTGGCGCCGCACATGGCCGCCCTCGGGGACGCGCTCGAGGGCCAGCCCGAGCAGCGCGAGTCGATGGCTCGCATGAACGCGCTCATCCAGGCGGGCTACCTCATCATCGGCCTGCGCGCCGCGGGCCTCGCCGCCGGCCCCATGGGCGGGATGGACGCCGAGGGCATCGACGCCGACTTCTTCGCCGAGAACGGCTGGAAGTCCCTGATGGTCGTCAACGTCGGCCACGTCGAGGGCGCCGGCACGCACCACCCGCGCGCCGGGCGGCTCACCTACGCGCAGGCGTCGCTCACCGTCTGACCCGGTACGTCGAGGCCGCGATCCCCTAGGCGGGGGTCGCGGCCGTCGTCGTGCCGGTGGCGACCGGGCGCTCCGGGTCGTTCGACCACTGCGACCACGAGCCGGGGTACAGCGCGGCCGGGACGCCGATGGAGGCCAGCGCGGCGATCTGGTGCGCCGCGGTCACCCCGGAGCCGCAGTACACCGCCACAGGTCCGTCCACGGCCAGACGTGCCCGCAGCGCGTCGTCGGGCAGGAACCGGCCGTCGGCCGCGAGGTTGCCCGCGGTGGGCATCGAGACCGCGCCGGGGATGTGCCCGGCCCGCGGGTCGACCGGCTCCACCTCGCCGGCGTACCGCTCGGCGGCGCGCGCGTCGAGCAGGGAGCCCGTCCAGCTGGCCGCCTGGTCGGCGTCGATCGTCGACAGGCTGCCGGGCACCAGCACGACGTCCCCCGGCTCGGGCGTGACGGTCCCGGCCTCGACCGGCAGACTCGCGGCGGTCCAGGCCGCCAGCCCGCCGTCGAGCAGTCGCACCTCGGGCACCCCGGCCCAGCGCAGCAGCCACCAGACGCGTGCCGCGGAGGTACCGCCGACGGCGTCGTAGGCCACGACCGGACGGTCGTCACGCACGCCCCAGCGACGGGCCGACGCCTCGAGCGCGTCCACGTCGGGCAGCGGGTGGCGGCCGTCCCGCGGTGTCGCCGGCGCGGCCAGCTCGGTGTCCAGGTCGACGTAGACCGCGCCGGGCACGTGCGCCGCGAGGTAGTCGTCGTGCCCGTCGGTCCGCCCGAGCGCCCAGCGCACGTCGAGCAGCACCGGTGGCTCGTCGCCGGCCAGCGCGGCTGCCAGGTCGTCGGCCGTCACGAGCACGTCGCTCCTGGTCACGCCGCACCGCCGCGCAGGTCCAGCCGCATGGTCCACGCGTCGATGTTGCCGGGCTGGTAGTACGCCCGGCGCATGCCCAGCTTCTCGAACCCGACGCTCTCGTACAGGTGGATGGCCGGTGCGTTGTCCACGCGCACCTCCAGCAGGACGACCGCCGCACCGAGCGTCCGCGCACGCTCCAGCAGGTTCTCGAGCATCCGCCGGCCCAGCCCGCGCCCCTGGAACCGCGCGTCCGTGCCGATGGTCATCACCTGCGCGTCGAACCCGTCGAACCACAGCCCTGCGTAGCCCACCAGCTCGCCGTCCACGACCGCACCGACGTACCACCGACCGGGTCCGGTGATCTCCGAGGCCAGGCTCTCGGGCGACCAGGCGGCCGCGTCGAACAGCTCGAGCTCCATGCGCTCCAGGGCCGGGAGGTCCGCCGGACAGAGCACGCGCACGACGACGTCCGCCTCCGTCGCGTTCACCCGAGCACCCGCTTGCGTGCGGCCTGCGGCACGGCGTCCGGGCGGCGCAGGTACAGCGGCTCGGTGCCGAGCGCCTCCCCCGCGGCCCGGCGGGCGAGGGCCAGCCGGGCGAGCTCGGCGGGGTCCGGGTCCAGCAGGTCGAGAGCGTCGAGGGGAGTGGTCCCCAGCACGTCGGCATACAGCGCCGCGCCCCGACCGAGCGCGACGGCACCGGCGGTGCGTGGGTCGGCGGCCACGTCCGGGGGCGATGCCACCTCGGGGCCGGCGAGCACCTCGATCCGCCCCGGCGCGACCAGCCGGTAGAGAGCCCAGTACACCTCGCGGCGCCGCGCGTCCGTGGCCACCAGCGCGTCGGTACCCGGCGGCAGGACGTGGGACGCGCGCAGGGCGACGGCGTCGAGGCTGGGGACACCGTGCGCCGGGATGCCGAGCGCGAGGGCGAGCGTGCGCGCGGTGACCAGCCCGACCCGCAGCCCGGTGAACGGGGCCGGACCGGTGCCGACCACCACGGACGTGAGCTCGCGACGGTCCACCCCGGCCTCGGCCAGCACTGCGGCGATCATGGGCGTGAGCAGCTCGGCGTGGTGCCGCTGCTGCGCGTCGGAGCGGGCGGCGAGCAGGGCGCCGGTGTCGTCGGTGAGGGCGACCGCGACGGCGGCGGACGTGTCGAGCGCGAGGACGGGCACGGCCTCAGCCTGCCACCGGGTCGGCGTGGGGCAGCACGACGTCCGCCCACCGCGCGCCGACGGCCCGCACGGTGACCACCCGTTCGCCCGCGGCGGCGTCGTCGAGGTCCTCCTGCGTCAGCTCCCCGCCGCGCGGCCGCTGCAGGGTGACCTCGAGGCGGTCCTGGGCGAGCGACTCCACCCAGCCCTCGCCCCACTCGACCACGGTCACGGCCTCGTCCAGGCCGGCGTCGAGGTCGAGCGCGTCCACCTCCTCGAACGAGGCCAGGCGGTAGGCGTCCACGTGCACGAGCGTCGGTCCGAGGCTGCCGTCGGGTCGCGCGACGGGTGGGTGCTCCCGGGCGATGACGAACGTCGGGGACGCCACCTGACCGCGCACGTGCAGACCGGCGCCGATCCCCTGCGTGAGCGTGGTCTTGCCCGCACCCAGGTCCCCCGTGAGCACGACCAGGTCGCCCGCCCGCAGGAGATCTGCGAGGGCGCGCCCGTACGCGCGGGTGGCGTCGGCGTCGGGGAGCCGGACCGTGACCGGGCTCACGCGCGGACCTCGCTGTCGACGTGCACGCGGGGCACCCGGGCGCCGAGCCGCGTGACGATCTCGTAGGAGATCGTGCCGGCCGACTCCGCCCAGTCCTGCGCGGTCGGTCCGCCGTCGCGGCCGGTGCCGAACAGCTCGACCCGGTCCCCGGCCTGCTCCAGGGCGGCCGGACCGAGATCGACCACCACCTGGTCCATGCAGACCCGGCCGGCCACCCCGAGCGTCCGGCCGCCCACCCGCACCGGTCCGCCGGGGCGGTCCTGCGTGCCGGACGCGTGCCGCGGGATGCCGTCCGCGTACCCCAGCGGCACCACACCGAGCACCGTGTCGCGCGGGGTGACGTACTGGTGGGCGTAGGAGACGCCGTGCCCGCCGGGCACGCGCTTGACGGTGGCGAGCTCCGCCTCGAGGGTCATCGCCGGTACGAGGCCGAAGTCGTCCGGACCGCCCAGCTGCGGGACTGGCGACAGGCCGTAGACGGCGATGCCGGGCCGCACGAGGTCGTAGTGGGCGGCGGGCGTGGTGAGCGTCGCCGCGGAGTTGGCCAGGTGGCGCACCTCCAGGGAGATCCCCGCACCCTCGACGGTCTGGAGGGCTTCTGCGAAGACCTTGCCCTGCAGCGTCACGGTCGGGTGCTCAGGCTCGTCCGCGTACGCCAGGTGGCTCCACACGCCGACCACCTCGACGGCGCCCTCGGCGCGCAGCCGCAGGACCTCCGGCAGCAGCGCGGCCAGGTCGGCCGGGGTCAGCCCGTTGCGGCCGAGGCCCGTGTCCACCTTGAGGTGCACGCGTGCGGTGCGGCCGCCGGACCGTGCGGCGGCGGCGAGCTCGGCGAGCGCCCACGGCGCGGAGACCGAGACGTCCACGTCGGCGTCGACCGCCTCCCGCAGCGGCGCACCGGGCGCGTACAGCCAGGTGAGGACGCGCGGGCCGACGATCCCGCCACGGCGCAGCGCGAGGGCCTCGTCCACCTGCGCCGCGCCGAGCCAGGTGGCACCCCCCGCGACGGCGGCGGTGGCGGTCGGGAGGAGGCCGTGGCCGTAGCCGTCGGCCTTGACGACGGCCATCACCTGCGCGGTGGGGGCGTGGGCGGCCAGGGAGCGGACGTTGGCGCGGACGGCGGCGAGGTCGACGACGGCGCGTGCGGGGTACGAGCTCACGGCGCACAGTCTCGCACCGGGCGGTCAGGACAGCGGCACGACGACGTCCGCTCGCACCGCGGTGGCCGCGACCAGCCGGGCGTTGCTCTGGTCCGGACCGTGCGACCACGCCCGCGCCGCCTCGGGCGACTTGCCGAAGGCCTCGTGCCGGGCCACCAGCCGGTCCAGCCGCACCTCGTCGTCGGGGACGAGGAACCAGGACTCGTCCAGCAGTCCGGCGACCGGCCCGAACCCGTGGTCGTCGAGCAGCAGGTAGTTCCCCTCCACCACCACGAGGCGGACCTGCGGCGGCACCGCGATGGCGCCGGCGACGGGGTTGCGCAGGTCGCGCCGGTACTCGGGCGCGTAGACGGTCCGCCGGGGATCACGCAGGCGGGTGAGCAGCGCGACGAAGCCGTCCGCGTCGAAGGTGTCCGGCGCACCCTTGCGGTCGGCGCGCCCGATCCGTTCCAGCTCCGTCTGCGCCAGGTGGAACCCGTCCATCGGCACGGCGACCGCCGTGGGTCCGACGAGGGCGACCACCTCGGCGGCCACGGTGGACTTGCCCGCTCCGGGCGCACCCGTGATGCCCAGGAGCCGGCGGGACCCGCCGTCCAGCAGCGCGTCCACCCGCGCGACGAGCTCGGCAGGCAGCGTCATGGGCGCAGCAGCTCCGCGATGGTGGCCGGGAGCGCGTCCGCCACGGCCTGGGCGCCGACCGGGCCCCCGGGGTTGGCGCGGCGGGCCGCGCGCCCGTGCAC